>JAIOQJ010000455.1 GCA_021413475.1 Planctomycetota bacterium
GGCGAGGTTGTCGAACTTCGGCGTGCCGTACTCGCCCTCGACGGCACCGAAGACAACGGGGCTCGACATTCTTCGGGCCAGTGTCGTGGGGCCATGCGACGAGCGTAAGGCGCTAGCCGGCGAAGTGTAATAGGTATACTCGGGCAGAACGGTCAGATCGACATGCTCCTTGGGGATCTTGTCCAACATCTCCGTGGAAATGAATTGGCCTTCGGTTTGGATCAGTAGCGCCTTCCGGTCGGTGGTCCCCACATCGGGTAGTAACCATGCGCAGGCGGGCAACAGCAGGAGTATCACCCAGAACGGTTTCCAACAGTACGCGCCCAAGCCGGCCACGAACCAGATGACTAGCGACAGGCCATAGCTTCCGAGCCAGTGGGCACCGGCGATCCAGCGCGGCGAATCCGCGAGTGCGTGGGGAACGGTGTACCAGGGGAAGCGAAGATACCATGCGTCGCCGCGCAGCCATTCGATGCCGACGATAAAGACGGCGACGAGTGCGGCACGAAGCGCCGGTCGGTACTCTCGTGTCATGCCGATGAACGTGCCGAGCAAACCGAAGTACGCGGCCATCAATCCCATGAGCGCAATGGCGGAAATACCGAAGACGTTGATGAGCCAATACATCGTGCTGGCGGCGAAACCCAGGCCAAAGAGAACGCCAAGGTTGCGAGCGACGGCGGTCGGTTGATCGCGAAGGAACGTGAGCATTCGACAGAGAATGATGAGCGAGATTGGCCCCCAGCCGATCGGTGGAAAAGCGAGGAAGCTGAGCAGGCCGAGTGCGATGGCCTGGAGGCCGTCACGCGGCTTGACGCCGAGTGGGAGGGCGGATGAGAGCAATGCCATGATGGGGTCTCAAGTGTGAAAACTGCGGCGTGGCCCATCGCGTGGCGACGGCTTGCTCCACCAACTTGCGTGCTGTCCGAATGGAGGAAGCGGGACTTGTTTTCCCCCAGACATTCTTCGAATACTCACAATAGCTCACTTTTTCAGGGCCGCGTTGATCTCTTTGCTGGCGGCCAGCATGGCCTTCGTCAGGTCATCCAGCCGTTCGGTTTCGGCGGCCTTGAAGACGTCGTCCAATCGAGCCAAGGGTTCTTTCAGTTTCTCTTGAAGCACCGTCAACTCGACGCCTTCCAGGGTGCGCAGCTTCTCGCGGGCACCGAGCAGGCCGGTCCCTTGGCCTGGTGCGTAGACGCTGCCGTAGAACGGTTGCCGGGCGGCGGTGTGTCCCAGGGCCCAGCGCAGCCGTAGGTGGCGCAGGCCAAATCCATCTGGACTTCCCCGGCCGAGCGGCGAGGCCATGCCAAGGATGGCAATCGTGATCTTGTCCCCCGCCTTGGTGGGCATGGGCGCGTTACTCATCCAATCGGTTGGCGGCCGGTCTTGGAATTTGTACATCCCCTCCTTGCTCCAGAGTCCGGCCGGTTTGCCGTTGATGTAGGTGTAGATCTCCCAGGCTCCGAGCACATTGCTTTCCACGCCGAGGTTGTAACCGCGAAGCGTAAACTTCCCAATTTTCTCGGGCACGACGAAACTGAGCCGATACCAGCCTGCCGCGCCCGGCTTGCCTTTGCCGTGGATCTCGAAAGGGTCTTTCAGCACGGTCATCTTGGATTCGTCCGCGTCGAGTTCGTGCAGTGATGGCTCGAGCCCAGCGCGGAATTTGATATCCTTCGCGAGATTGATCGAATCCAGTTCGACCAGGCGCTCGATCAGCTTGGTCAGATCATCGGCCGTCTGGGCCCGTATTGTGGCGGGCTCGATGCCCATTAGTCCCACAATGGCAAGGAAGGGGAAACATCGCATGGACCAATCTCCTTGGTAAGTGCTGTTTCGATGGCATGAGATTCCTCTCACTCCGACATTCGCTTGATGTACTCCATCACCCGCTGCTTCAAAAACGGCGGCATGGCGTTGATCTCTTTCTCGTCGAGTTTGCCATCGCTATTCTTGTCAAACGACTTGAAGAGGCCCTTGAACTGGGCCGGGATCTCGACGCCGCCTTCGGGGATTTTCACGTTGGCGACGGCCTCGACTTTGCCCTTGGGGTAAGCGACGTCGTAGTAGCCGATCATCATTTCATTCCAGGTCTGGTCGCCCCAGCGGACCGTCGCTTTCGGATCGGGGTTGTTGAGGTTTTTCTCCGAGTTGTCGTAGTGGGCGATGGCATGGATGCGGGTGCCGGCAGGGAATTTGCGCGGCTCCGCCAGTCGATAGGATGTCTGCCAGTTGAAGTCGTATTGCGGGACGTCGAGGAGCGTCTCCTTCTGGCCGTCCGGCAGGATCGCTTCGTAAGTGAAGGCTTTACCGCGAACGTGCATGTGTGGCATGAAGGTGAGTAGCTGCCCCTCGGCGGAGAGCGACTTGGTCGCTTCGACCTTGTGATTATCCGCACCCGGCGGGATGACCAGATTCCGTGGATTGGCCGCACTGGTTGTCTTCACTTCGTGCTTTACTTTCTCGGCATCGGTGAAGACAAAGCCGATCTTGCTGAGATCCTTCTGCTTGGAACCGTTCGGGGTGTAATGAATCTGGAAGATCAAGTTCGAACCAGCGGGGATTCGTTTGGCCATCCCCTCGGGGTAGGGAATTGCTCGCAAACCCGGTACATACGCGGCCAGGAAGCCTTGCACGCCGCCGCCGACCGCGCCGAGATCCTTGCCACCGGCCGGGATCGCGAAGACCAGAATGTGATGCACGACGGCCCGGTTGCCTGGCATCACCTCAACGGCCGAGATCCACTTGTCGTCCTTCAGGCCTGACGGCGCGAAGAAATACTGATACTTCACCGTCCCCTCGGCCGGCACATCATAAGGCGTGCCGCGCATGTTGACGACGAGATCGGGCTTCGTTGGTAGTTGCCAGCCGGTGTCCGGGAACGTCGGCGGCTTGGGTAGATCTTTCGGGTCCCCTTCCGGAGCACCGGCCGCGACCCATTCCTTGATTAGCTTTTTCTCGTCGTCGCTCATCCGCCGATCGTTCAGGAACTTGCCGTGTTTCGCGTCGGCATGCCAGGGCGGCATGCGGTTCTCGGAGACGACCTCGGCGATCGTCTCCGCCCAGCCCGAGGCCTGCTTGTAATTGACGAGTTCGAACGGAGCGATCTCGCCCGAACGATGGCATTCGACGCAGCGGTGATTCAGAATCGGGGCGATATGTTTTGAGTAGGTGACGGAACTATTCGCCTTCGGATCGCGAAGCCGGCCGATGAAACAGCCCGGCGCCTCGGTTTCGGCCTTGGTCACCTTCTTGCCGTCGAGCGTTTCCTTGATGGCGTTGACCAGATCGGTCGCCGCCGGCTTGTCGCGCTGAAAACCGATACCGTACTGGTCGTCGATTCGTCCCGCATAACGGATCACGCGCTCCGCATCGAGCAGGAACACCGTCGGCGTCCGCTTGGCCCCGAACTGGTCGGCCACCTTGCCGCCGAGGTCCTTCAGGATCGGAAAGCCGATCTCGTGAATCCGGGCGTAGGCCGCGATCGCGGTCACAGCATCCTGGGCGTTGCTGTCGATGCCGAGGAAAACGACGCCTTTACCCTCGTACTCCATTGCCAGCTTGCCGAGTTTGGGACCGTACAGCTTCGCCAGCGGGCACTCGGTGCCGACAAACGCGACCACCACGAGCCTGGCGTCCTTGAAGTCCTTCAAGGCATGCTCCTTGCCCCGATAATCCTGAAGCGCGAAGGCATCGATCTTCGTGCCAATAGGTGAGGGCGAAGGCTCGGCGGCGGAGAGAGAAGTGGCGAGCAAGCTGATAACGAGAACGCTGAACAGATAACGCAGAAGCATGAGTCACCCTTCGTGGATCGAGGAACTTGTACCTGATAATACCCGCGAAGGGTGGGAAGGTTACGAAAAAGCGGATGAAGTCACGGCCGCCGGGACCAAAACCGAGCACAAAACCCGCGCCTTATTTCCCCACCAGCCAATCCATCGTGAACCGAACAAAATACATGCGATAGTTCCCGTCCACCCAGCTTTCGTGCAGGCAGCCGATCGCCCCGTCGGGCATCTTGGCCAGAGACGAGTATTGCGAATCGCCCTTGCGAAGGAGTTTGGCCGTGGGCCAAGTCTTTCCCTCATCAACGGAGAGCCGCACCGTCAAATCACGACGGCCGGGACCGGCGGGGTAACAGTAAAGCCAGCGCGGTTTCTCTTCACCCGGAAGCCGATAGAGCGACGCCTGGCAGGCGGAATCGTAGATGTTCTTATCAATGCCAGCCGACCATTTCTCGCCGCCGTCGGTGCTGGTGGCAATAGTCCGATGACCGCCCTTGATCGTTCGCGAACTCAAGAACAGCGAGCCATCGGCCCGCTCGGCCGCCTGGCATTCGCTGCACTCGGCATCGACCGTCTCTCCGCGTTTCCAGGTCTTGCCGTGATCGTCGCTATAGATCATGTGGCTGCGGTAGATCTTCGTGCCTTTCTCGGCATGGTAGGAAGGCATCACCAATCGGCCGTTCTTCAGGGCGATGCCAATACCAGGTCCCGTGCCGTACCAGGTCCAGTCGTCGCTGCGCACATCCTTGGTGATGTCGGTCGGCACGGCCCAGGTCTTGCCATCGTCGCGGCTGTGGGTCATCAATACCTTGGTCGTTTCACGGCTTTTGCCGTCGGTGATTTCGTCTTCGGTGTCCATGCCATGACTGCGCGTCAGGGCCATCCAGATGGTACCATCCTTGGGATCGACCACCGCGCAGGGGTTGCCGATCGTATGCGGACCATCGTCGGCGACAACTTCGAGCGGCCCCCAGGCTTTGCCGCTATCGGAACTTCGCTTGAGAACGATGTCGATGTTTCCCGTCAGCCCCCGGCCGTCCTTCCGCCCTTCGCAAATCGCGAGTACGGTCCCCTTCGGCGTCACCAGCAGCGAAGGAATGCGATAACGCGGATAGCCTTCTTTGCCGGAATCGAAGATGAGGAAGGACGTGGGTTCCTCGGCGAAGCTCGAAGAAGGGAGCGTTGCCAGGACAATCACGACACAAAGCGCAGTCCAGATTCTCATTTGCCTTCCCCGGAATCGATAGTAGTCTCCCAAGTGGAGGAGACATTAGTTTTTGTATGAAATGGCACGAAATGGCACGATTTGACAAGGTGGAAGAAAAAATCTCGAATTCGCAGGTTCGTCCGAGCTTCACAACGGAAGGCGAAATGTCACAGAATGTCACGAATTGTGTACGGAAATGAAAATTTCCGGGCGGTCAGGTAGGTCGGGTCGAGGCCCGACAGTGTTCGCACGAAAGCACCGTCGGGCCTCGCAAAGCCTCGACCCGACCTACGAGAATCATTTATCCAAATCCGGAAGCACCTCACCGTCGTCGCGTTGAATCAACAACCGCCAGGTTTTATCTCCCAAGCCTTTCTTGACGGTGCGGACGCTGCCGTCGGCAAACAGGGCGGATGTTTTTCCATCAGTGAAGCGTATCAATTTTTCGATCGCGAGTTTCTCTTCGAATTCGAAATCGTCGGGTTTGGTCCAGGGCGAGGATTCGGCGCTTTCGACGACCATGATGGTGTTCGACGCACCATCTTTGATCTCGGTAAGTTGCCTCGGCTGGATGAGATCGAAGACGGCTCCATTGGAATGGAACAGCCGAAAATGTGTGTCGATCTCCGATTTCTTCGCGGACGATGCGAACACCTTTGGCATCTTCTTCGCAAGGGCAAAGTTGTGTTCGCTATCCCAGGGTTCATCGAGACGGAATTGTTTGTAGAGATTCTCTTCACCGAGTTGAGGCAAAAGAGCGACACGCCAACTCAAACTTTGGGTTTCGTTTTCGGCTGCTCTAACTCGATTGACTAACTTGGAAATCACCTCGCCTAGCGGCTGATCGGTCTTGAGCGTCATTAAATTATCGAGCCGGGCACCATCGCGAGTTGTCTTTACTTGATTGATGCCGCGTTCGAGTTCCTTCAACAGGGGGAGAGCGATGCGAAAGTTCTCGGAAGGCTTTTCCTCCTTGAAAGCATCGCCGAGGTTATCGCTGGCGAGCTTCATCAGCAACTTGAAACTTCGTTCGGCATCGAGCGCGGCATTGGCATCTGTCGTCACCAGGTTGATGCCGACTTGGAGGTCCTTCTCCTTCAAATCGGCGAAGAACGCGGTCGTCTTCGCCTTCAGCAACGGCAGGAACGGTTGCAATTCCGGCGGGGCGGCCGTGAAAAGTTCATTGGGGAGCTTGCTGAAATCGATCGAGGCAGCGAAGTGATGCTTGTCGCGGGCCATCTTCAAAGCCTCGGTAACGACGCCGTCTTTATCTTGCGGAGCGGGCGGTTTCTTGAACATCTCAAAATGTATCTCATGCAGGACGACGAACGACTTCTCATCGAGGAATTTCAGGTAGAGTTTATTCGCGAGCGGGAAATGCCCGTCCTTGACTTGCTCTTTTCGCTTGTCGCGGATTTCCTTGAAAAGTGTGACCTTGTCGTACGGTTTGCGGGTGGAGACGATGATCACGAAGGTCGTCTCGTCGCCGGGGCCCATCGGCATCGTCGGGTAGAAGAAGGTCGCGGTTTCGACGCTATCGAGCCGCAAGCCCAGCGTTGGATAGGCCTCGTCGAAGAGACCATCGATCTCCTTGGCGGAGGTCTTGCGAAGATTTTGGTAAAGCGGCGAATCGAGCAGATCGCCGACGCGCAGATGAGCGAAGACGGCCGCGTTGCTCGGCACATAGTCGAGCGGTTGCACCTCGGCGGCCCGTGCGGGGACGCTGCCGATCGACAGGAATATTAACACGAGGCCAGTCCAGGAACGCAACATCGGATAGCTCCGTTGCAAGAAATGGGGCAGACTCGCATTCAGATAAGATACCGAATGACCGGCATCGCGGTTTCACGATTTTTCCGTTCAATTTCCTCTTCTCCCCCGAAGAAGTCTCCAGAAAGGGACTTTCATGGATCGGCACGATGAATTCATGCGGCTGTTTCTGCGGCATCAGTCGGAAATCCGGGCTTTTATCGGCTCGCTGGTGCGCGATCGACACGCTCGGGAGGACGTGTTCCAGGAAGTCTCCCTGATCCTATGGCGGCAATACGAAACCTACGATGCCAGCCGCTCATTCGGTGCCTGGGCCCGCGGCATTGCCGCCAACAAGGTGTTGCAGGCGTATGACAAATCGGTCCGCACGCCGGTGGCTTTCTCGCCGGAGGCGGTGCAGGCGATTCTCGACGCCCACGACCGCACCGAACAAGATTCGCCCCTTCAGGCCGACGCTCTCAATCGCTGCATCGAACATCTACCGGAAAAGTCCCGAGAGCTTTTGGTCCTGCGCTACGAACAATCGCTACGGCTCGAAGTAGTGGCCCAGCGCGTGAAGAGTACCTTGCATGCGGTGCATATGGCCCTGTCGCGAATCCGCACGCGGTTGGCCGAGTGTATCGAGCAACGGATGAAGATCACGGGGGGAGTCTGAAATGGCTGAACAATCCCCGAACGAATTGATCCAGAAATACCTTGACGCCACGATCTCGGCCGAGGAATTTCAGACATTGGAAAAGCTGATCACCAGCGATCCCGTGGTCGCGGATGCGTTCGCCCGTGCCGGCCGGCTCGATAGTGCGTTGAGTGCTTACTTCGTCGAGGCGGAAAGCATTGATGCGAGCGCGGCTGTCGCTCGGAACGCCGTCGAGGAGATCCGCGCGGCTGACGACTATCTTCCGCCCAAACCGCAACGCCGAGGTTGGCAAGTCGGTTCGATCGCCATCGCCGCGTGTCTTTTGATCGCGGCGGGCGTGGGCGTCTGGTTCGCCTTGCCGCGACAACAACAGGTGCCGACCAAGGAACTCGCCCAGAATGTCCATCAACTGCTCAGCGGGCGGGCTCGCGTTGATGGAAAAGAGAATCAACCGCCTCGTGACGGTTCGCGAGTTGAAACTTTTGATGAAACAGTCTTGATTGCGATGGCGGATGGCT
>JAIOQJ010000170.1 GCA_021413475.1 Planctomycetota bacterium
ACGGAATCGACCAGTACATCAACAACATTCAAGTCATCTCTTGGCTAAGCGAGGGAAGCAAGGACCGGCACGCACGCCTGCCGGAGAAACTTTCGCTCACGCGACCCCGCCCTCTCCAATCGATCGCTCATGCAGTGAGCGATTCTTTGGAATGCGAGGCGCAACTCGCTTGCGCGCGCCGAAGCCGGGCTAGCACTGTCATCCTTGGCTTGGCACCCGAGGGCAGTATGCCGAAAGTCAATTCGTCGACTTACTCAAAATACCTCGCCCTGCCGCCTGGCTCGCCTGTCGGACCAGGCAAAATCGGTCTCGATACCCACCCGCGCGATATTATCCGACTCTTGTGCGAAACGTTCGGTCGCAGTCCTTCGGAAATCGTCGTTACGATTCTTCATCGTACCTGGACCGCTGACCTCGCGAGCAAGTTTAGCGCGGCGGGAGCCAAGGTGAAACACATCATGGCCGGCGACTTCCACGCCTTGGTAGATGCGGGAATGCCGGTCGTTCCCGATGCGCCCGTCGGAATAGCGGCTGGCTATGGCGGGAAGCCGGAATCATTCCTCGCCGCCTTTTTCCACAAATGGTCGGGCGGAACAATTCTCATGCAAGAGGTTCCCACGGACGTGGAATTGGGCACGGATCGTGTTGGCACTTTCGTGTTTGACAAGGAAAGCATGATCAGGTCCGATGATTGTCTGCTTGCGGTGGCCGGGATTACGGAGGCAGACAAGCTCCTAGTTCCGATCCCCAGCGACCGCTACCTCGTGCCGGGCGTTCGTTCGTCGAGAGCCAGCCGCACTTGTTGGGTGACGGTCATGGTCGTCTCGCCGACGTTTGAGCAACCCAGACATTACGTCGTCGAATACAAGTCTGGCTCCCCAAGTCAGCCCACCCTGCTGTCCCCGGACGAGAGCCTAGATGAACATCTCTTGTCTCGATACATCTCCTTGGGAAATGAGATCGAAACTCGCCTCACGGAAACCGGCGCGGAGGACCGCGAGTACTTTCAGTGGTGGCGCGGGAGCTTTGTGCCCGGTCTCGAAGGCCTTAGTGAGCGAGAACTGATCGATTTGCTCAAATCCTTGCGTGGCCGGATCTCCCGGCATGAAGAAGTCACTGACGGAGATCCATCTGACTATCGCGTTTACTGGGGTTCGGCAAAATAGTGGCGTGCAGGTGAATGGGTACTGTACTGAAATTGTCCATATGGTGTCCGTCGAGGCCTCACAAATGCGCGGTTTCGTCGTCAGAAAACAGAATCATCGTTACGCCGACTGTAATGTCCATTCGCTGACGTAGTTCGCAGCTGGAATGCAAAACTGACATCACGCCGAAAGAGAGGGGTTGTAGCAATTTCGTCGTCTATGTACCGATTTTGGGAAGGCGAACTACGCCGACGGGATCCGTCCGTGCCTCAGGCGGGCGTGGCGGCCCTAAACGGCCGAAAAAGCGAAATCGTAGCAACGAAGTAGCAAGTCGCAAAGAAATCGACCGAAGTGCTACTTCGTTGCTACAGTCTCACAAAGCAAATCTACTCGATTGAATCGCCATCTTTTTTCCACACCTCATAGCGCTTCGCTTGTTTTTCGGGCATCCTCGCCTCGTTTGCTCATTTCGGAGCAAGCATTGCCCGAACCCTGTTCCTTCACAAGCGGAGAACCTCCATGAATGTCGATCCCAACGATGGCGTTTGTCGCACTTGCGGCGGACCGCTCCAGATCATCGATTTCGATGATGTCACGCTCACCGTCGCCTGCATCGAATGTTCCGACATCTACGACGTGGAAACCGACGCCTTCGGCGATGGTTGCATGACGTACCACTTCCCTCTCATGGCCGAGCGGCTGTTCGGAGGTGATGATGGACCCGAAAGTCACTCTGCGTGAGTTGCTCGCGGCCGTGATCGCCAAGGACTTCGACCACGCCCGGGAGCTTGCCGAAGCACTCGATACCTGGCTTCGCCGCGACGGATTCTCGCCCCTTCCAATCCCCGACACAGCGTACCAAGGCTGGAAGAACTACGAAACGTGGGCCGTCCATCTCTATCTGACCGGCGATCAAGACACGGACAAATTTTGTATCGCACTCACGCGCCGAGCGGTTGCCACGGCCGCAACTTGCGTCCAGGTCGTCAAGGGAAATTGGACGGTCGATCACGCCAGAAGGCATCTCCTCGCGGAGTCCCTGAAAGAGTTTGTCGATGTTCGTAGCCCGCTCGCCGACGAAGCCTCGATCTATTCCGATTTGCTCGGATGCGCTTTGTACGAAGTCGATTGGAACGAGATCGCCGATGCATTGCTCGAAAGGGGGATGCCATGAAGCCGGACCTGTTCAGCTTCTTGCCGGAGCCCGTGGAGAATTACGTCACTCGCAAGATCCACGATTGGATTCTCGCGGACTCGATGCTCAGTGAAGGTTGCCGTGAGATCGCCTTCGCACGGAAGCGAAAACGGAAGAATCGCGAGCGGATCGTCGCCGAAGAACTTCGCAACTTCGTCGCGAAGGCCGGCCGCGACGACGAGCCCCCAGGCTTCTTCCGTGACTTGCTCGACGACGGGCTCAAGGAAGTCGATTGGCAGATGCTCGCGGAGTTCTTCCTGGACATGAAGGCTCCGCCGTGATGGATTTTGTTCGGTTATTTCCCCCTGTTCCTGGAGAATGGGGGGGATTTTATCGGTACTCCGTCGGAATCTAAGACACCGGGCGATTGATGCGAAGGAAGGGGCACCTTCAGTTCAACCCATGTTGGAGTCTGCGAAAAGGAATCCGCTAAAAACCGCGAGCATAGGAAGGAAAAACAGAAACATTACCAAGCCGATACTCTCCTCCGGCCCAAGTTGATAATCCAGCTCTGCTTTTTTGGATTTCAAGTGCCCTGCTAGCAAGGAAAAATGCATCACGAGAGCGAAAAAGATGACCGTGAGGGTACGATTCGATGACAATCGGTGAACGTCCAGGAAATAGAGGGCAAAACCGCCCAGAGCAATGGGCCAGCAAAACACGAGCGGTTGATATGGATAAAGGGAAAATGAGTCGTTTCTACCTTGGTTATCGGAAGATGTGGAGACTGAGTCTTTTCCAGCACCTATTTGGCGATCAGCAGGATTTGTCGCGGGTTTGGATAGCCACCGATAGACTCGCGCGGCAGCAACAATAACTGCCCCACCGACGGCGATCCAGTTCGCCCAGATTGCCAAGAATTCGTTAATGCGGTCCCAATTCATGCTTGCCAACCTTTCAAGCTACGTTATTAAGGTGGTTCGTCCGGATGAGGCCGAGATTTAATTGCGACGCCCGAACTTACGCCAACGCGACGAGAACAGATGGAAGAAAGGGGCCGAACCTACAAGATTGCTCACCGACGCAGCTGGCGATAGGGTTGCTCAATCGAGGTATCAAAGCGTACTCGAGATTGAACCACGGACTTTCTATCCGACGGTACACTATTTCACCACTTTTTCTTCCGTTTTCAATATGACAGCGTCGTCTCCTTCGAAGCTCAATATGGAACTGGTGCAATATGCTTGATCGAGGCTGGCCTGTCCGGTTCGTTCAACACGAATCGAATCAGGCGGTTTGCCTCTGAGGCGTGAGGTGGATGTCGGCAAAGTTCAAGAAGGAACAAACCACCAAAAGACAAACGTCGCACTCAAAAAGACACGCAGGAAAACCCCCATCTTGCGACAGGGGCGGGGCGATCCTTCGCGGGGTTCATCCGGCTTTCTGTTTCGGGTCACGCTGCGATTGCACCCAATCGAAGCAACGCTGGAGGCAGTAGATGAGCGTCGGCAGTTGGTTAGAGCGAAAGCTCCCCGCCTTCTGCCAGTTGTCATCCTTGTCCCTATATGTCGCCTCGCAACTGACCGAATGGGCCGTGAATTCGCGGCCGTCCTCGAGTTTCACTTCTCTCAGCCACACAGCCGCAGAGCATGAATTGCTAGGATCGGTCATGATCGGCCCAACCGAGAAAACCGGGCGGTTCTTCGGTTGTTCAGTTTTGGAAGCGCCGTCGGTACCAGGCTCGTCCGTCGCAGAAGGAGCGGTGTCCGTGCTGGCATCCCGCGTGTTTCTTCGGGTCATCGTCAGATCTCCGAAAGAGGTGTGAAGAATCGATCGCATCGGCAACTTGTCGATGCAGACCGAGTCTAGCGCTCCTGGCCAGTCGATGAAACGAGATCTTGTGCTACCCTTCTCGCCACTCAAGCAATTCGTTTGAGAATCGATCCTTTTCATCACGAGGGCAATCGCATGTCTGCCACACTCATGCTTCATCAAGGCGGCCGAGAGGTCAGCCGCGAACAGTTGACCCAGTTCATTTTGCCGCCGGCGACGAGGACCTGGAAGCCGATCAGCCACGCAGCCGTTCTTGACACCGCTCTGCGCACGCTCGAAGAAGCGGGCTACTCGGTCGCCAAGATGCGTCTTGGCGTCGCCCGTGAAGCTCAACGCTTTTTTGCAACACTCGATCTGACGACGGCGCTCACACCGGATGGTACCGTCACGCTCGCGGTCGGCATTCGTAGTTCGGTGGATCAGTCTTATGTGGCGTAGCAAGTTATGTGGTGGTCCCTCTATTGACCGAGGAATCAATGCAACTGCTAAAAATGTACACCACATAATGAACTGGTTCGCGAGCCAGGCTACTCGGTGAAAGGATCGCTTAAACGATCCGCGCGAAAGTGCTTCGGCGTATCGGACCGACTCGCGCAAACGTGACCGCACCAAGTCATTTGGCTTTTGCAAAGCAAGGCGGGATTTCAGCTTCCTGCCGTAACGTAACCACAGCGTTGCCTAATTTGCTTTGACGAGCATGCGCAGGTAAAATGCATTTTCTTGCATCTCAACGGCGATCATGGTGATTTCCAAGATTATCAAGATGTTCTTGTGCAGCGATTGGTTGCTCGAAGAGAGATCCGCTCGCCGCCTAGCGGCGGCGAGCGAGGACAGTTGACTACTTTTTCTTCGCATATGTAATCTTCGTCGTGCCGATGGTGCCGTTGAACTTGAACGGCGCTTTGTCGTAATAATCCAACGCCACCGGCGAACCGAGGTCGCTGCCGAGGTCGAGGCAGTCGTTGGTGCCGAAGTGAGTAGCGGCGGTCACAGGCACTTGGCCCTCCGCGACGACCTTGCCGTTGACCTTCAAGGTAATGTCCATCGGGCCGCCGACCTTGGAGGTCAGTTTCGACACGACTTCAAGCTTCACCTTGCCGGTCGGGAGTTTTTCTTTGGACCGAATCTTGATGCGATCGATTTCGAAGATGTTGTATTCGTAGCACAGCACGCCATCCTTGAAATAACACGTGAGTCCACCTGAGAAGCCGGCAAGGGCGTACAGCACACCGTTGGCGTTCGCTGGAACATCGAGTTCCATGCTGACGGTGTTGTCAAATTTGCCGAGCTTAGGCGCGGCAGGTTCCGGGAATCGAGTCATCGGCCCCGTGAATGTCCATTCCTTATAGGGAGTCGAAGGCGCGTCCTCCGGATGGTAGAGGGCTGTAGACCACAAGCCGCCGCCGATCGGCAGGTTCTTGTTCGTTGTGGATTCCAACAGGAAGAGTTCCTTCATGCGGGCCAGTTTCTCAGGCATCTTGTCCGCGAGGTCGTTGGCCTGGCTCCAGTCTTCCTCCAAGTTGTAAAGCTCCCACTTGTCCTTTTCAGGCGTCCATTCCTTGATCCCCTTTGGCATTCCCGGCAACCACGGTTCACGCGGGCCGAAAGCGCATGCATACCAGCCATCGTGGTAGATGCCCCGGCTCGCCATGATGTCGAAGAACTGAGTCGTCCGCTGTCCCTTCACTTTCGCATCGGCGAATGTGTACGCCATGCTGACGCCGTCGAAGGTATCCTGCGGTACCCCGTTCACGACCCTCGGCGCTGTGATCTTCGTGGCTTCGTAGATCGTTGGTACGACGTCAATCACGTGGTGGAACTGTGGCCGTGGTGTGGAGTCCGCCTTGATTCCCTTGGGCCACGAGACAGCCAGCGGCTGACGGGTGCCACCGAAGTGTGCCCCAACCAGCTTGGTGGACTTGTACGGTGTGCTGCCCGCCCACGCCCATCCGGCATGGTACATGTTGTCGGTCTTCGGACCGCCGAGTGCGTCGAGGCCGCCCAGTTCATTCAACGCTTTGATGTGTTGCGGGATCTTGGTCACGATGCCGTTTTGTGCTAGCTGTTCGCTAATGGTGCCGTTCTGTCCCTCGGCGGAGGAACCGTTATCCCCCCACACATAGAAGATGAGTGTGTTATCGAGTTTCCCTTGACGCTCGATCTCGTCGATCACTCGGCCCGCGTTGTAGTCCGCGTGCTCGGCGAAGCCGGCGAAGACTTCCATCAAGCGGCGCTGGAACGGTTTTTCGTCCTCAGGGATCGAATCCCACGAAGCCATCGAGGCAGCACGAGCCGTGAGCTTCGCGTCCTTGGGAATCCAGCCGAGTTCCTTCTGACGGGCGAAGGCACGCTCGCGGTATTTATCCCAGCCGTCGTCGAACTTGCCCTTGTACTTGTCAGCCCACTCTTTCATGACCTGGTGCGGGCCATGGGCAGCACCAGGTGCCCAGTACATCAAGAACGGCTTGTCTGGCCCATAGGCCTGTTGTTCGCGGAGCCACTTGACGGCGTCCTCGGCAATGTCCTCGCTGACGTGATAGCCTTTGCGTTCGATTTCGTGAGGGTTCACCGGGGTGGTGTTGCGCACCATGGCCGGTTCATACTGCGAAGCCTCGCCTGCGAGGAAGCCGTAGAAGTACTCGAAGCCGTAGCCGCTCGGCCAGAAATCAAACGGCCCCTTACTCGTTATGTGTTCTTCGGGTGTGTTGTGCCACTTGCCCCAGGCACCGGTGTTGTAGCCGTAGCACTTGAGCACTTCGGCCACAGTAGCCGATGACTTCGGGATAGTGCCGCTGAAACCATCGAAGTCGTTTGCCAATCCGGTGATCTGTCCGTTGCAAACACGGGTATGATTTCGCCCGGTGAGAACGGCTGCTCGGGTCGGAGAGCACATGGCCGTCGAATGGAAGCGGTTATACGAAACACCCGCCTTCGCCACGCGGCTTAAGGTCGGCGTGTTGATCTCGCCGCCATAAGTTGATGGCGTGCCCGGCCCCACGTCGTCCATCAGGATGACGAGCGTGGGCGGAAAAGGAAGGATCGAGCCATCCACGGCAAGGGCTAATGTGTCTGACGCCTTCGTCTCCGCTATCTTTTCCTGAGCAAATGACTCGTTCAAATGGCCAGATGCGGCTAGCCAGCCGAACAATCCGCCGACGGCGAGCACCGCCGTCATCAGCAATGTAGATCGTTTCATGTGTATGGTCCCAATAGGTAAGTGATCAGTGGGGTCGGGGAAGCGAGCATAGACCGAGCCGCTCGTATGGTTTCTTGCGTTACTTGTTGCCTGGAGTGGCTTTCTTGAGTTGCTCCAGTGCCTGATCGATGGTGAAGCTCGCCGGCTTTTGGCGCGGCGGAAAGTCCTTGAACGACATGAGCGTCTTGCCAACGATATTCTGCACTGGAACGGCGATGAAGGCTCGGCGGTACCACCAGTCGTTGTAACCCATGCCCTCTTGGCCGCGCTCAAATGGATCGACGGCTAGATCAAAGAAGATCGGCGCACGCAATGTCGTGAACGGCCGACGCCACACGTCGATGCCGGTCGCTTCCTGAATCATGAAGTGAACTTTGAGGTTGTTGTACCGCACGGCGAGCAGGTCGCCGTCGTCCGAGAAGTAGAAGAATTCCTTCCGGGCCGTCGGCTCCTGGCCTTTCAGATAGCCGGACTGGTTGTAGCCATCGAGGTGGACCTTGTACGCCGTTTCCCCCGCTTTGTGACCCTTGAGCAACTTCTCCTTGATATCCACTACCCCGGCGGCTGCCAGGAGCGTCGGCATCCAGTCTTCACCGGCGAACAATTCGTTGAAATTGGTTCCCGGCTTTACGACGCCAGGCCAGCGGATGAGGGCAGGCACACGCCAGCCGCCATCCCAGTTCGTGTTTTTCTCGCCCCGGAATGGGGTGGTGCCGGCATCCGGATAGAGGCAAACCATCGGCCCGTTGTCGGTCGTGTAAACCACGATTGTATTCTCGGTCAGCCCAAGCTTATCGACCGTGTCGAGCAACCTACCAATGATTGCGTCGTGCTCGACCATGCCGTCCGCGTAGTAGCCGAGCCCCGTCTTTCCGAGGTTGGCATCTTTCACGTGGGTAAAGTTGTGCATCCGGGTCGTGTTGAACCAGCAAAAGAATGGCTTGTCCGCCTTCTTTGACCGATCAAGGAAGTCGGTTGCCGCTGTCAGCACCTCTTCGTCGATCGTCTCCATCCGTTTCGTGTTGAGCGGGCCGGTGCTCTCGATCTTCTGCGTGCCGTC
>JAIOQJ010000456.1 GCA_021413475.1 Planctomycetota bacterium
GGCAGGCCGATCAGATCGAAATACAAGCGGCGAAGCAGCACGCGTGGATCGGCCTGGGTTGCGGGGCCAATGCCCTTGGCTTCGAGTTTCGCCAGGATAAACCGATCGCTCGGTGCCAGCGGCCAAGCGGAATCCTTCACGGCCGGCAATGGTCCCGATCGAATCGGTTTCCAGGCCCAGTGTTTCGCTTTTCGCTGTTCCAGGTCGAACGATGCTATCTTGTTTAGAACTTGAGGTTCCGCACTCCCCGGCCACGGGGCTCCCATTTTCACCCATGCCGTCAGATCGGCAATCGCGGTCGCGGGCAATTTCCCTTTTGGGGGCATCTGCAATTCCACGTTCTTGTACAGGATCGCCTCAATCAGCCTGCTCTTTTCAGGAATCCCAGGAACCAGAGCCGCCCCACTGTCGCCGCCCGCGAGGAAGGCCTCCCTCGAATCAACACGCAGGCCGCCCTTAAGCTTGGATGCCGCGGGTGAATGGCAGGCAAAACAATGCTCGACGAGCAAGGGACGGATTTTTTTCTCGAAGAATTCAACTTGCTCTGCCGGCGGTTCCGCGGCGTTTAGAGAAGGTGCGAGAAGCAACAGGACCGGGAGCGATCGAAGCAACCGATTGGCATTCATCGAGGAACCCAGCAGGTGGAAGAAAAAAATCTGAACCGTGGCGTGGAGAGTCGCGATGAGTTGATCTTAATCAGGGCGTGGGGAACGAACAATGGAAATCGGTGGCGAGCCGGCCCGTGTGAGCGGCCGGAGTGCGGCCGGAGTCATGGACGAATTCTCTTGCCACTCATGAGGCTCGGCCCGCCAATTCATACGGGACCATCGACGCACTTTTCTTACAATGGAGGGGTGAGATCGTCCCATCCATGAAAGTCAAGGAAAATGCGATGTCGAAGCAGCGTCTGTTCACACCTGGACCGACTCCCGTTCCCGAAGAGACCCTCCTCGAATTGGCCAAGCCGGTCACCTACCACCGCACGGCCGAGCAGAAAGCGGTCTTCGCGGAAGTAGTGGCGGATCTCCAGTACGTTTATCAGACGAAAAACAGCGTCGTCGTTCTAACAAGTTCCGGCACGGGCGGCATGGAGGCGGCGGTATCCAACACGCTCGCCCCAGGAAATAAAGCAATTCTCCTGACGGCCGGGCGCTGGGGCGAACGCTGGAAAGGCATCCTCAAGGCATTCGGCGTGGAGACTGTCTTAGTTGAGGCCGCCTACGGCAAGGCGATTCCGCCGGCCGATCTCGAAGCGGCGCTCGCCAAGCATCCGGATACCGTGGCCGTCTTCGGAACTTTGAGCGAAACCTCAACCGGTGTGGGGCACGACGTGGCGACGTTCGGCAAGATCGTCGCCAAGACCCCTGCTCTGCTGGTCATCGACGGCATCAGCGGCCTGGGGGCGATGGAATGCCGAACCGATGACTGGAACATCGACATCTGTGTGTCCGGCTCGCAAAAAGCCTTGATGATGCCCCCCGGCCTCGCGTATGTCGCCGTCAGCGACAAGGCGTGGAAACGGATTGAAGGAAACACGGCTTCTCGTTCGTTCTACTTCGACTTGAAGCGCTACAAGGCCAAGATCCCTGAGAACGATACCCCGTTCACCCCCGCGAACACGCTGATTAAAGCCCAGCGCATCAGCTTGAAACGGATCCGTGCCGAGGGAATTGAAAACCTCTGGGCTCGTCATGCCCTCATGGCGAACGCAGCACGGGCCGCCGTCAAGGCGATGAATCTGGAGAACTTCGCGGAACGGCCGAACAATGCCCTGACCGTCATCACTGTTCCCGCTGCCATCGACGGCACCGCGTTCCTCGGCAAGCTCGAGAAACAGTACGGCTACAAGCTCGCCAACGGTCAGGACAACATGAAGGGGAAAATCTGGCGACTCTCTCACATGGGATACCTAGATCCGTTCGATATTCTCGGTGCCCTCTCAGCGATTGAACTAGTCCTGGTCGAAATGGGCCATCCGTTCGAAGCGGGAGCCGGCGTCGCAGCAGCCCAGCGCGTGCTGGCGGAAGGTGTTCGAAAATAGCCCGCCGCGCAAGCAAGGGGTTTTGGTTTCCCCTTGCTTGCGCGGCGGGCTAACTTAGATTTTTCAAACGAAGGAGCATCGCTAGTGCCGCGAGTCTTGATCTGCGACAAACTGGAATCGGCGGGGATCGATCTTCTCAAGAAGGCCGGGATCGAAGTCGACAATCGCCCCGGCCTGACCGGCGAGGCCCTCGCGGACGCCCTGCATGCCGCGGACGCGGCGATCGTCCGCAGTGCCACCCGCATTACGGCGGAGTTGCTTGAATCACCGGGGAAACTCCGTGCGGTGGCCAGGGCGGGTGTGGGTGTCGATAACATCGACGTTCCGGTGGCAACGCGCAAGGGCGTGGTCGTTATGAACACGCCGGGTGGCAACACCATCTCGGCGGCCGAGCATACGATCGCCTTGATGATGAGCCTCGCCCGCCATATCCCCGCTGCCGATGCCAGCATGAAGGCCGGCAAGTGGGATCGCGGCAAGTACGTGGGTGCTCAGATTGCCGGCAAGACTCTCGGCGTGGTCGGTCTCGGCCGTATCGGCCGTGAAGTCGCTCGGCGGGCCGTCGGCCTCGATATGAAAGTCGTCGGTTACGACCCGTTCCTAGCCCCTGATCGGGCCGCCCAGCTTGGCATCCAGGCCGTTTCGAGCATCGACGCGATGCTGCCGCTCTGCGATTTCTTGTCGCTTCACGTGCCGATGACCGACGAGACCAAGGGGATCATCGGCCCACGCGAAATCGACATGTTGCCGAAGTGGGCGCGGCTTCTGAATGTCGCGCGCGGCGGCATCATCGAGGAGCAGGCGCTCGTCGATGCCTTGAAATCGGGCCGAATCGCGGGAGCCGCGATTGATGTCTTCACGCAAGAACCAATCGCCGCCGACTCGCCGCTCCTGAAGGCCCCCAATATCGTGCTCACGCCGCATCTCGGGGCGTCCACGGTCGAGGCCCAGGAAGCGGTCGCCCTCGAAGCGGCGCAGTTGCTAATCGATTATTTGACTCGCGGCATCGTTCAGTGCGCGGTTAACATGGCCGCGTTCAATCGGGCCGAGCTCGACGAGATGAAATACTTCGTCGATCTGGCCCGCCGGCTTGGCCTCCTGCAGGCACAACTGGCGGACGGACCGATTTCGAAAGTCTCGCTTCTGTATCGCGGCGATCTCGCGCTTAAGAGCACAAAACTTCTGACGGCAGCCTTCGCGGCCGGCTTGCTAGAGTTTCGTCTGGCGGAGTCGGTCAACCTGATCAATGCCGAATTGTTGGCCCGCGAACGCGGCATCGAAATCGTCGAGTCGGCCAATCCGCACAAGGGTGATTTCTCGAACTTGCTGCAATCGGAAGTCTTCACCGAGAAAAAGTCAAACATCGCGTCGGGAACGCTCTTCGGCAAGGAATTCCCGCGTTTGGTGCAGATGGGCCCGTATCGGCTGGAGAGCTATCTCGATGGCGTGATGCTGGCCTTTACGCATCACGATGTCCCTGGCCTGATTGGTTACATCGGCACCGTGTTCGGCAAGCACATGGTGAACATCGCCTCGATGAACGTGGGCCGTCAGATGGCCGGCGGCGAGGCGATTGCGGTCCTGAATCTCGACAGCCCGCCGCCGGAAGTGGCCCTCAAGGAGATCAAAAGCCACGACAAGATCTACAACGTGACGGTCGTGAAACTGCCGCCCAGCGGTGAGATGCCGGTGTGGTTTGGGTGAAAAATGACGGGTTGAATTCTCGATTTCGAAGTGAAAGCAAGGGCGGGACACCTGCCCTTGCTTTCACTTTTTCGAAGGTGCGAACTACTCCGGCAGAGCTTAAAATCAAGGCCCTTTCGTTACGCCGGCATCACGTAGGGCAACACGTACGGCCCCTTCGGGATAACCGCCAGTTTCGCATCGGGACCGTATTCTTTCAGGGAATCCGCGACGGCCTGTTCGACGCTCGGGGCGGGTTCAACGTAGCATTGCCGCAGAATTTCGGGTGAGAGGCCGTCGGACACCACCTTGATCTTGCAGTGCGCGACCACCTTCGCCAATTCTTCTAGCTGCCATTGATCCATCACACAGCCTGATACCAAGTGGTATCCAGCGGGTAGCCGGCACACGACGTGACGACGACGTCCATCGGGGTTGCCACACCGACTTTGACGATGTCCTGGCAGAACTGTACGCCTGCTTCCCAGGCCTGGATCATGTGCCCTGCCCCGAGCCAGGTGATGCGCCGTTTGCCATCGATGCACACGTTGACGATAAAGTCGCAACCCGCCATCTGGGCGATGCGCGTGTTCTCTTCGTGAACGGGATTTCCTTTGACGATACCGCAATCGGCCATCGGGTGTTCGAGGAACTTGGGCCCATGCCAGACTTTGACGGTTTCGAGAGCCGCGATGCCTGGGCAGATCACCTTGCGGCCGCCAGAGTATCCGGCCATCAGATGCGGTTCGATCAGGCCCGTCGTGATTTTCAGATCGGCCTGGATGTAGCGTGTATCGATCCAGGCGGGGACGCCATTATCCGTGGTGCCGAGGTAGGTGTGCTCGTCGCGAACCTTGCCGTGATGGTTCTCGATCCGGTAGTTTTTGACGATCTCCTCGCCGACCATCTCGATCATCTCCGCGCCTTCATTGGGCCGATGCAGGCCGGTGGCGTTGAGAATGCAAATTTCCTTGCGTGGAATACCCGCCGCTTCGAGCGTCCGCAGCATCGGCGGCAGGATGAGTTTGTTTGGCACCGGCCGCGTGATATCGCAGATGACGATGCAGGCGCTTTTCTTCCCCTTGGCCAGCTCAGAGAGCGGCTTGGTGCCGATCGGATTGGCCAGTGCGTCGAGGAGGGCCTTCTCGGGATCGGCAAGCGGAATCGCATCCTTGATCGCTAACGGTCCGACCGTGCGATCGGGAAGCGTGACGGGAAGTCCGGTACGGCCGTAATCGAGAGTGACGTTCATGGGGTAGTGTGTGCCGGTTACAGATAAGGGAATTCAGAGCAGCAACGCTTAATTTATCAATAAGGGAACAATAGTGAAAGGCCTCTGGTCAGTCGGAGAAGGCGAGCCCGCTCCCGTGACGGGCCGGAGGCAGAAGCTCCAACACTCCGGCCCC
>JAIOQJ010000457.1 GCA_021413475.1 Planctomycetota bacterium
TCATGGGCCGCGAGGCGATCTTCGGCTACCCCTACGCCCGGATGCATTGGACCGATGCCAAATCGAAGCGGCATTACATCTTGCCAATCGATCGCGGCCCCGAGACGCCGTTTCCCGAGCAGTTGCAGATCGACGGCTTCCATCGTCGCGGCGACGCACAGCCGAGCGGCTTCGGACCGTACGAACAGATGCGGCTGGCGCGCGAGACCAACGGACTGTTTTTCATGCTCCCCAGCCCGGAAGTCGCGCTGGTGAATCGCGATACCCGCAAATACGACGCGAACTCGCTGCGTGCCTATGTGCCGGACCTCAGCTCGCGCCAGGACTACGCTGCCGAGCGCGACCACTCACCGATGCGAGCGCTGATCTGGAAGATCATCAAGGACCTCAATCCGTACGATCCTGCGATCGGGCAGCGCGTCGAAATGCAAACCGAGTTCTCTAACGATCCGACGCAACTCGCGGCGGCGTTTCAACGCGAGCTGGCCGAGGCACAGCTCATGATCCAGTATCTGAGCGAGGCGCAGCAAGCGCTCGAGTCGGTGCAAGGACAACGCGATCGCGAATCGAGTTATCGTTGGCGCGCCAATTTCGATCTGCTCCACGCGCAGACGATGGCCTACCGCGTCCGCTTGCAGGAGTACGTCGCGTATCTCCAAGCGTTTCAGCAAAATCCGAAGCCGGTGACCAACAAGTTCGGCGCCGCCAAGCCGAGCAATCGTTGGGTCACCAAAATGGTGGCGCGACGCCTCACCGGCGATGAGCACAAGGATACAATCGAGCGGGCGACCGCGCTGTTCAAGCAGGTGATCGCCGACCATCGCGACACCCCTTGGGCGGCCCGGGCCGAGTTCGAGATGAAACGACACTATGGCATCGATTTCGACGAAGGCTACGTCGCCCCACCCCGAGGCCCGGGCGGCGACGAGCCCCCTCCGGTGCTCTAAAGCACCCAGGACGAGGTTTTTTTAACCACGGATTTCACGGATGACACGGATAAGTAACGTCTGCATTCCATCCGTGTCATCCGTGGTTAAAATTCTTCGTATCTTCGTGGTTGCCCGCGACGACTGGGTTTTTAAGCAAAGCCAGGCAGTGGCCGATAGGACAGGCCCGTCGGCCCTCTCGTTCCAGGCCTGCCAATTTGGCAGCGGACACCCTGGTTTTGCCCGGGTTTCTGCCGAACTGGGCAAAGGCCCCAAGCTGTCCATCTGAGCTTTTCGGGCCACAAGTCTTTGCCAGAGTGCGACTTGTTCGCCGGGCCCCAACTTCGGCGCGCCGATTGCTTTACCTGCCCCCCACAGCGCCCGTGTTGCGCCCAGATTGGCAGCCGCGGACGCCCCGCCACAAGTTCCACGACAACCCTGTTTCTCGGCAACCCTTACAACCAACTCATTCTTCAGACTTTCCTTCGGAGGCAAGCAACTATGGCAGTCGCCGTCAAAGACAAAAAGGCCGCAAAGAGCGGTCTCAAACTGCAACCCCTGGGTGATCGGGTCGTGATCGAACGCGAGCAGTCCGAAGAGCGGACCGCCGGCGGCATCGTGCTCCCCGACTCGGCCAAGGACAAGCCCGCCCGCGGCAAGGTCGTGGCCATCGGCGACGGCAAGCTGCTCGACGACGGCACCCGCAGCACGCTGCAGGTCAAGATCGGCGACCGCGTGCTGTTCAGCTCGTACGCCGGCGACGAGTTCAAGATCAACGATCAGGAACTCCTCCTGATGCGCGAAGACGACATCCTGGCGGTCATCGAGTAACTCACCACAAAGCCGCGACCGTTGGTCGCGCAAACACACCCCAAGCCCACGGATTGCCATCCGTGGGCTTAGCCTGAAAACAAACCATCACGAAAAGATTCACCGGAGATTCAACATGGCCAAGACCATCGCATTCGACCAAGAGGCCCGCGAGGCGATTCGCCGCGGTGTCTCGAAGCTGGCCCGAGCCGTCAAAGTCACGCTCGGCCCCAAGGGACGCAACGTCATCCTGCAGAAATCGTTCGGCTCGCCGACCGTCACCAAGGACGGCGTCACGGTAGCCAAGGAGATCGACCTCGAGGACGTGTTTGAAAACATGGGTGCTCGCATGGTCCGCGAGGTCGCGAGCAAGACCAGCGACGTCGCCGGCGACGGCACCACCACCGCCACCGTGATGGCCGAAGCCATCTTCAACGAAGGCCTCAAGGCCGTCGTGGCTGGTGTGAACCCGCTGCAAATGAAGCAAGGCATCGAGAAGGCCGTCGAGGACATCACCGACAAGCTCAAGAAGATGTCGATCTCGATCAAGAGCAAGAAGGAAATGGCTCAGGTTGGGACCGTGGCCAGCAACAACGACACCGAAATCGGTGAGCTGTTGGCCGAGGCCATGGAAAAGGTCGGCAAGGATGGCGTGATCACGGTCGACGAAGGCAAGAGCCTCAAGACCGAAGTCGAGTGGGTCGAAGGAATGCAGTTCGACCGCGGCTATCTCTCCCCCTAC
>JAIOQJ010000458.1 GCA_021413475.1 Planctomycetota bacterium
GGTCAATTCGCAAATCGCCCGTTCCTCGTCCGTGAGCCGCACGATATACTTCTTGTACATGGGAACCTCCTTGTGGATGTGGAGGTTCCCAAAAATTGACAGCTGACGCAACCCGAAAATTCAGCTTGGACGGGGCACTAGATTGGCCACGCTTAAACGAGGTTTCAAACTCCATTCGTTGCGTGACTTTAGCACCCCCTGTTGCAACGAATGGGCCATTTTTGCAACGCATTTCACGCGTTTTGCAACGGATTCCCCTCGTTTTGCAATTCATTTCTCGCGTTTTGCTACGCATTTCACACATTTTGCAATTCATTTCTCGCGGTGAACCAATGACAACGTTTTCCACAAGGACGAGGATTACGATGCGATTTTGAACGCAGTAACTCACGGCTGCGTCGAGATTCCGGTGCGGATACTTTTCTGGCATCTTCCCCTCGCGAATGGCTATGATGAGCAACGGCAATTCGTTCCGCGCTGATCAATCGAAACGCTCCGATCCCACGTCAAGGATTTTGCCGTGAAGCAAGAAAATGATTACAACCCGCTGGCTTTGGACGTTCCCCACGAGGTAAAACGCCTGCGTGAGGCCCTAAATAAGGCAGGCTACGACACGCCTCATATCGCCGCCCTGTTGAGGTTTGATGTCGGCGACGCGAGGTTGCCGGCCTACCGTGCCGGCAGCAAGGAACTCGCCTTCGCGATGCACTATGCCAAGGGCGACGCACCTCTGAACACGCTCGTCCAGTTATTTCTTCTCGGGGCGACCGTGAACTTGGAGGCCGCCCGCGTGGCGTTTGCTCCCTCCACACCCGAAGCGCTGCTTTCGATGGGGCTGCTTGAGGAGCGCGACGGCGGCATCGCGACCTCCTTTCAGATCACCCCGCTGGAGCACTTGTTGCTGCTCGCTGATCCGCACTGGGGCGAGTTGAAACCGAAGCACGTCGTCAGTGCGGGCGCTCCGTCGATCGCGTTGGCCCAAGCGACGATCCGCCGGAAGTCGCGCTCCACTCTGGACGTCGGTGCCGGCTGCGGCATCCAGGCGTTTTTCGCGGCGGCCCACAGCGATCAGGTGGTCGGTGTGGATCGCAATCCGCGAGCGGTGAACGTTGCCGCGTTCAACGCCCAACTCAACGGCTTCGATCATGTCGAATTTCTTGCCGGCGATCTCTATGCCCCGGTGCGCGATCGGCGTTTCGACTTGATTGTGGCCAATCCACCTTACGTCATTTCGCCCGAATCGCGGTTCATCTACCGCGACAGCGGGCTCAAGGGCGACGAGATCGCGCAACGGGTCATCGGCGACGGCGCTCCCTTGCTTGAAGAGGGCGGCTACCTGCAATTGACATGCGAATGGGCTCATCTCGCGGGAACGGACTGGCGCGACCGCATGGCAAAGTGGTTTGGCGGCACCGGCTGCGATGCCTGCGTGTTGCGTTTCACGACCGTCGCCCCCGACGTGCAAGCCGAAATGTGGCTGCGTTCCGACCCAGAGGTCAAGGCTGAAGAGGTTCCCGAACGCTTTCGCGATTGGCTCGCCTATCACCGGGCCGAGGGGATTGAAGCGGTGAGCGACGGCATCATCACCTTGCGCAAGCGAAGCACCGGGCCCAACTGGATTCGCTTTGATGATGCGCCGAAGCGGATCGGTCAGTGCGGACCGTCGATGGAGCGAGCTTTCGCCGCGGTCGATTTCCTCACCGCGACTCATCAAGACGAAACCTTTCTCGAAGCACGCCTACGCCTGGCGCCCGATGTTCGCTGGGAACAACGCTTGGCACCAACACCTGAAGGTTGGGACGTGCGCCACAGCCAACTCTACATTTCGGCAGGTCTGGCCTACCGAGGCGACGCCAACCGCCAAGGCCTCTCCTTGGCGGAACTCTGCAACGGCGAACGAACCGTACGCCAGGTGTTGGAGTCCCTCGCCGACCCAAACGGCCCACCCTTGAACATCCCCGGCGTGCTCGCCGTGACTCGTCAATTGGTCGAACAGGGTTTTTTGCTGCCAGAAAAAGAGGGACAGATATGAATGGCGTGAAGATAAGTCCCAAAGCTCTATTTCCGTCACGTTCGATTCCGCATTCGTAACAACAAACTCAGACACCCCCCTGTTACGAAGGTCCATTTCTTGTTACGAACGGGTAGCGTTCTGTTACGCAAAGAGAACGTTTTGTTACGAATGGACCAACGTTTTGTTACGAAAACGGAACGTTTTGTTACGGATAACCATCGTTTTGTTATGAAAAGGTAGCGCTTCGCTATTGAGGATCGCCAAGAATACTGGCTCCCCTGCCACGAAGAACGTTCGGCCGCCGACCCATCGTCTGGCGAAAGTGCTACCGACAACCCATCCATGTCCTGCACTGGACTCGGCCCGGCGCCGTCTGGGCGATGGACTTCCACCATTGCCGAAGCCGTCCGCGAACTGTCGCAAAACTTCGGCACGAATATTTTGTTCTCGCCGCCGCGTAGGTCAAGCTAAAATGGTTCGATTGAAGCGGGCATCGGTTCTTTGACATCCCGAACGGAACAGCACGCCGCGCGGCACGGCCACCCAGGCCACTGGACTTGGGACGACACCCAGGCCGCACGGCTCGAAGCCAACGATACCAGTCGCCCACGAGGACCACTCGGCCCCAACCCAGACACACTGTGGGCCGACCGACAACCGATCACCCAGCAGGAACGAACCTCGTTCCAAATCGCCGTCGCCCTCCACGCCCAGCAACTCGAAGCCGCCCATCTACGGGACAAGGCAGGTCCCATCCAGGACTGCCGACAACGCGCGATGGACCGCGACGCTATCCGCCTTGCTCTCGTTGAGCACGGCTATCTTTTTTACTCGAGGAGGTCAATTCCCCTACCGATTACGTCCAAAAAAGTGGCAACCATTATGTAGGGGACACATCTGTTGTTAGATCCAGGGTTTTCGACCGGGGCGGCTTCAGCCGCTTACCCGGATGCCGTCATGTTCCCGGATTTCGCTTGGTTCTTGAGATAGGCTACCTAGAATTAGATCAGATTTAGCGATTTATTTCTCATGGAATCCACCATGCCCTCGCCCTTTGATCCATCTCAGCCCGAATTCCCGCAAAACTCGATTGACAAGCGGAGGCTCGCCTTCCTTTTGCATTCTATGAAAGGCAAAGGGGCAACTTTTGCGGAACTCAAAAAGAAATGCCGTGCCGGTACTGGGAAGGCGATGAAGTTTGACGCCGAGGTACTGCCCAGCGCGGTGGACGCGTTGAAAAATCGCGAATGGCTGAGCGCAAGTTCCGATGGAAAAGTCGAACGGTATCACATTACACAAACAGGGACGACGGTTTTAGAATCGTATCGAATTTACTTACCACCCAACCGTCGTGCCCTATTAGAACTTCAAACAGAGAATGAGTGGCGACATCGCCGGTGGACTGCCGCGGTTCTTCTTCAACTTTTCAAGGCAAAATCTTGGACCCGAACACGGGAACAGGCAAACGATATAAAATCAGTTCCTGGTGCCGCCGGTCTGGGCTTATCCGCCGCCATTGCACAGCTCATTCGGCAGGAATTGGTCGAAAGCAGAATGCTGCGTTGGGAGCCGTTTGAAAACCAAGAACGCTTCATGCTCACCGATGCGGGATTGACGTATCTGACCACTTTACCGTTTGATTTCGTGAAATCGGTGCAAATGAAATTGACCGGCGAGCAACTTAACAAGCTATTTACCAGTGCGCGAACGGCGAACGCGTCGCCCGCTGTCTCGTCCGAAGTACCATCAGAGGTAGTAGTAAAGAGCTTCGACACGGCCGAGCCCGTCGTGGAGCTGCCCCAAGGCGATATGCTCGACGGCAAGGCACTCGATAAAGAAATCCTCGCTGCGTATCAACATCTGCGCACTGAGAAATATTTCAAGACCAACGCCGTGCCGATTTTCGAAGTACGCCAGCGCATTCGATCGCGATTCGGAGAACAAAATGCGAGCCATGAAGTCTTCGATCGTGCGGTTCTAGATTTGCGCAAAGAGGGAGTATTTCGATTGATCGAAATGAGCCTGAGCCTCGGCATTCCGGCCGAACAACTCCAAGATTCGATCCCAGGATTTGAAGAGACTCTGTTTTACATGGAGATCATCCCATGACCGCCCTGGAAAACCCGTTCGCCAGTTCAAGAGCCAACGACGCGGATGACTATCAACTCGCCTGGGACATAGAATCTCACGGCGTCCAAGCATCAAATGTCATCATTTCCGCAGTCCAACAAGTTCGTAAGAGCCCAGCACCAAACGGCTTCCGAAAGATCATTGTCCTGAAAGCGGGAAGCGGACTCGGAAAGACCCAGATTTTCGCACGCGTCAAACACAAATGCGCTGCGGACATTCACCTCGTCTACGTGCCGATGACGATCGACCCGAATCAACACTCCACTAACGATCACATTCGCTGGAAAATCGTCGATTCATTGTTCGACAACAAGAGCGGTTTTGCCCCTTTGCGTATTCTCATGGCTCAGTTGCTGCAACCGTCCTTCGTGGCGTATTTCGAACAACTTCCGGCCACGGACCAGCAACGATATCGTACGATCGGCAACGAACTGAAGGAGATTGATAGTCCCGAACACGTGCTACAAATGTTTGCAACGCACGAGATTGAACCTTATCACGTGCTGGCTAAATCGATTCAGGAAAATTTCCCGGATCTTTCGCGCGGAGTGCTTAACGGCTTCGTGATGGGGTTGCATCCAACAGCAGCTCGCGACGCACTAACTTGGCTCCGCGGTGAAGAGGATTGCATAACCGACGAGCGTCGAAGCGAATTGCTTTTGACCCACCAATCTCCGAGCGTCGTGGAAATGCTGCGCGCAAGCGCCGTACTGTTTCAGCAAGCAAATAAGACCATGGTCCTTTGCTTTGATCAGCTTGAGTTCTTGCTGCAAGGCAAGCGAGAATTCTTCGAGGCGTTTCGGGCCGAGTTGATGTCATGGCTGCAGGAGATCCCGAACCTGGTTATCACTGTTGGTTCCCTGGAAAGCGAATGGATCAAGATTGTCGAGTCGGTAGATTATCAGCCATTCATCAGTCGGTGTGAAATTATCTCCTTACCACCATTGAAAGCCGATGAAGCGGTCGAGCTAGTCGCTCGCCGCATGAACTCGTGGGACGGTAGGACGGCCGATCAGCCGCGCGGATGGCCATTTGACATGGTGCATTTACATCGGTTCGCCGAACAAAACCTGAAACCTCGGGCAATTATCAATCAATGTTCACATGACTTTGTCAAATGGCTACTCACTGATCGCGTCAAGACCATACGGATCAATTCGACCGAGGTAGACGAAGACGCGGAGTTCGTGTCGCAATGGAATGCGCGACTTACAAAACTCAAAGACCAAAATATGCGTGACGATAATTTTCAGGAAAGCGAGATCTTCGATGCGTTTCAGCTTGCCGTCGACGTTGCCCAGCTTGGCACTATTACTTCGAGCCCTTTAAAGGAAACGGCTGCAAGCAAGCGTCCCAGTTGCAGCGTCACTTTGGATCGCAATGGCAAGAAGGAAAAGGTTCTACTGACCTTCACGCGCAAAGACGGTGGGCCAGCGTTTGGGCATTGGATAAACGCACTCGAAGAGGCGTTCAGTAAGGAACGCGCTGTTGGCGCTGTGACCATCTGGCCAAGACACAAGTTGAGCGCACGCACTGGCGCTGGCCCAACCAAGTTCAACGCCTTGACCGAAGCCGGCAAGATTCGTTACTTCTCCCTTGAGACTAATCTAGAAATTCTCTGGCAAGTATTGACCCTGCGCGAGGCCGTGCTGGACGCGCAGTCCAGTCAGTTTTTATTGGTCGGCAAGATGCTGTCGAAAGATCAACTATACAAATTCGTGAGAGAAACGAAAGTCCTGGAAGGACTTCGATTTTACGAGTTCATTCTGAACGAATGGAAGCAGCACTCGGCGGGAGTCCAAGACGCAGTCCCCCAGACAAGACTAATTGAACCCACGTCCAAACTGCCGGTGGCAGACGTTACACGCGGCGATCGCAGCCTGAGCGCCGCCCCTCCCGCAATCGCGGGGCCGAGCATTACTTCAACAAATCGTGACCCATTGGTCGAGCAAATGGAGGCACTAGTCAGCTTCCTGAAAAAGAAGAAACAGCCAGTGATCGCCGATGGAGTTCAATGTGGCCCGTCCTTCGTCCGATTCCGCGTCCGTTTAGAGGCGGATGCTGACGTCGCGAAGATTCAGAAACAGTCGAAAAACCTTGAGACACACCTGGGACTGGATCGGGAACCGATCATCGATAACCACGCGGGATTTGTGAGTATCGACGTTCAACGCAAAGACCGCCAGATGGTTGGGTTGTTGCCTTTGCTAGGCGAACGTCCGGCAAATAGCATTGGACGACCGCTTTTCCCCGCTGGTAAAGATGTGGCCGGGAAAGTTCACTGGGTCGATCTTTCGGAACCATCATCTTGCCATTTGCTCGTTGCCGGCATCACGGGTAGCGGGAAGAGTGAATTTCTCAAAACGATCCTGGCAAGTTTGGCGGCTAACAGCGACCCTTCCCAATTGAGACTAACGCTAATCGATCCCAAACGCGTCACCTTCAATCTGACAGGACCGTCGCCATACCTGATGCAGCCTCCAATCTACGAGCCGGATGATGCGGTCCCCATTCTACAGCAATGCCACGAGGAAATGAGGAAGCGGTACAAACTGCTGAGCGAAAAGCACAAGAGTAATATCAACGAGCTCCCAGAATCTATCCGGCCGCCTCGGTGGGTCATCGTCCTTGATGAGTTCGCGAATTTTATGGACGATAAGTCACTGAAAAAAGAGTTGGAGACGAAACTCAAAGCAATAGCAAGCATGGCCCGCGCCGCGGGAATTCACTTGATCCTCGGTACGCAACGACCCGAAGCGTCCGTCGTCACAACCTTGCTGCGGAGCAATCTTCCCTGCCGCATCGGGTTCCAAGTTGCGTCGGGGAAAGACTCGAAGATTATCATCGATCAGTCCGGGGCAGAAAATTTGCTCGGCAAGGGCGATTTTCTGATGAAGCTGAACGCGGGGACACAGCGACTGCAAAGCTCCTTTGTCTCCGCGGAAGAATTTGCGAAATTGCTTCGCGTCAAGAGCTAGAGCGACGTCAACACACGACCAAACATCGCCTTAGCGAGCGGACCCACGTCGAAGCAGCCCGCTGGAACATTCCAATCGGTGTCCGCATTCTCGTTCTCGAATGCGTCCTTCAAATCCATGGCAGTCCGGAAACGGCGTGAAGGCTGAGCCAAGCAACGGCTGAGCAGATTGACCGTTCGGGAGTCTATTCCCAATTCCTTGAGTTTGACTGGAAAATCATACGGAGGCCTTTCGAGCTGACAAATCAAAACTTGATACCAGGTCACCCCCAAGGCAAACACGTCTTGTTGAGCGAAGTTCACGCCGCCGTACCCCGAAGCCTCTGGAGGCAAGTACAAATGCGTGCCAACAATCAATTGTCGCGAGCTAACGGAGGACGAGGCAAATTTCTGCGACATCACCGGGTCGGCTCGACTGAGCCCGAAGTCGGCAATCAACGGCGTCGGCTGTTCCGATTCATCTTCGTAATGGAGCAGAATGTTCGCCGGCTTGATGTCGCGGTGAAAAATGTTCGCTTGATGCGCCTCGCATAGGCCGTCAATGATTCCAGCCATCAGTTTGGAGACGTCGAGTTCAGGCTGCTCACTCGCAGGTTGCATGATCCAATCTTCAAGCGTACCGCCGTTGGCGAAATCGAGTGCGAGGTAAGGAAATGGCTTCGCGTCGGGCTCGATGTCGATGTATTGAATGATGTTTGGATGATCACCCAGTTCCTCTTTCACCGCCGCGAGCGCACGGCCTTCCTGTTTCAACCAATCTTGATTCGCGGGATCCGTAAAGAACTTGAAAGCCCGAGATTTGGGATAGAGCGATTTCGTTGCTCGCCAGACTTCGCCAAATCCGCCCATTCCTAGAAACTGTTCGAGAATCCAGGTATTACTGGAAGCCACTGGTTCCCCGCGGCGGCGCTTGGGCTCAAAATTGTCGAGCAATTGTTCGATAAGTGCTCCGCATCGAACGATCGAACTCAGTTTTGTCCCGTTGGTGGTATGGACACGGGCGTTCCGGCTGAGATTGATGAGCAACTGAATCAGCTGTTCTTGATCATTTTTGGACAGATTCGCATTTGAGCCGGCGTTTCGACCAATGAACGGATAGCCGGACCAGAAGCACCAGCAATTTGCTCCAAGAGCTGCTGAATTTCCGGGGCCTTCGCCTTGCTGAATAATCTCCGGATGGTGGAAACAAGAGCGTTACCAAGGGAGGGTGCTTGGCTCGCCGCGATGGACGAGATGACCGCGAAAACGATCTTGTAAAGGAGCGATTCCATAAGCGCCTTCGTCGTGATAAAAGGAAGGCTCCCTCGACGCAACCTACAATGTGTGGGTCTCTCCGTCTGAGGGAAAAAACACGCTCTGGTAGACTATCGGTGCTACGCTGAATATCATCGTAGCTCCAGCGCACCGCGAGGAAACGAAGTTTCATTTCAGTCGTGAAAATGGAAGAGGGCGCGAAAAAGGGGACAGGCACGTTTATTATTGTGAATTTGCCGACTGGGTGGCAGTTTTTCGAGTCTCCCCTCCGCATTGCCGACAACGCCATTTCACTCGCCCTGGTCGCATCCCATCACGGGGTAGCACGCGAGTCTATTCGCCGAGGGTTTGCCTGACGGCGTCACCAACAATTCGGCGACGGGCCTGAGCATGAAAGAGGGGACGGGTGCCTCGCATCCAGGCCCGAGCCAAACGGGTGCCGTCTTGGGTGTTTTTAGGTGTTTCGCAGCTTCTGTTGCGAGCGCGGCGTCGGCCCGCCAAGCGCCTCCCGACCATTTTTCCAGTCGTCATTAAACAACCCGCGCCTCGCACTCGCGCATATAGCGAATGCTCTCCCGGGCGATTGTTTCGGGATCTGGCGTGTAATCGAACACTTCGACTGAAACCCAGCCAGGGTATTGGGTGTCCTTGAGGGCCTGGAAAATGGGGACGAAGTCCACTTCGCCGAAGCCGGGGCCGCGTTTGTTCGCGTCGTTGGCGTGGAAGTGTTTCATCCAGGTGTGAAACTGGCGGACCACTCCGGGCACGGGCTGGATCTCGGAAGACATTGCCTTCACATCGAGATGCAGTTGCACGCGTGGATGTTCGAGGCGATCGCGAATCTTGAGACCCTCGGCAGCGGTCTGCATGAAGTCCGCCTCGGTGGGGGCGAGCGGTTCAAGGCAGAGATAGACCTGGGACTTTTCCAGTTCCGGAATGACCTGGGCCAGCGTGGCCACGGCGAAATCCTCGGCCTGATCGCGAGAGTAACCTTCAGGGATTTTGCGTTGCATCGGCGAGCCCAGAACCAGAATATCCCCTCCGAAATCGCGGCAGGCACGGATCAACTGAACCAGGTATTCCCCCGTGCGTTTCCGGGTTTCGAAATCGGGTGACGTGATCATGTACCCTTGCGTCTTGGCCAGCAGCCAATGCAGGCCGATGATCGATAGGCCGGCCGATTCCGCTTGCTTGCGGATTTCGTTCCGACGCTCGGCACTCACATCGGTGATGAGTGGTGCCAGGGTGAAGGGGGCCAGTTCGAGACCGGTGTAGCCCGTCTCGGCGACGAAGTCGCAAACACGAGCGTGTTCCCAGCCTTCGAACGTCTCATTGCAGATGGCATAGCGCATGGTCACGGAAAGGTTAGAGTACGAGTGGTGGTTTCCGGGTTCTTTACGACTTCGACAATTCGCAAATCTAGCGGGCTCTTTGCCGCGGCGACTTCCCGATGAAAATCCGCGGGCGTGGCGATCGCCTTGCCGTTCACGCTGACGACGATCCAGCGCGATCGTTCGAGGAGTTCCTTGTATTTCTTTTCCGCGGAGCTATTGCGTTCCACATCGCGGATCCAGACGCCTTCGGGGATCGGTAAGTCGGTGTTGACCATGCTATTGTAGTCAACGCGTAGGCCGTAGACCGTGGGCGGGCCATTCGCGGCAATGACCGGGCCCGGGTAAGGGAACTTCGCGAGCTTCAACGTCGTCTTCCGGTTGCGGCCGCCGAACGCTTGCACGGTAAGCGTCACTTCAGAGCCGGCCAAGGCCGCGCCAACGTTCAGGAAGAGATCGTTGTTGTCCTTGATCGGAACATCGTTGACGGCCAGGATGGTTTCGCCGACGAGCAACCCGGCCCGTTTCGCAGGCGTGCCTTCGCTGACTTGATGGATCACCGCGCCTTCTTGAAGTTCGACCGGGTTGAGTGAATCGACACCGACGCCGAGGAAGCCGTACTCAACCTCGCGACCTTGGCGCAGAACATTGATGATCCGTTTCATGTTCGCATCCATGGGCACGGCGAAACCGCCGGGAGTTTCGCCGCCGACGATGGCCGCCATGGAACTGGTCAAGGCGATCATCTCGCCGTCGAGATTCATAACCGCACCGCCGCTGCACCCAAGATTCAAACGAAGATCGGTCTGCATCAGCGTTCCGAGATGATGGAGGGTGCTCAAACGATCGGTTTCGAGTCCGTTGCTTGGAGCCCGCCGGCGTAAATTGCCGATGATACCGTGGGAGGCCGTGGGACCACCGTCTCGGAAACCGGCGGCAAATGGATTGGCGATGCCGACGACGAAATCCCCCTTTTGGGCTTTGCCGCCATCGCCGAAACGAATCGCAGTCAAGTCGGCAGGTGGATTGATGAGTTTGAGAACCGCGAGGTCGCTGCGCCCGTCCGCCGCATGGATGTCGGCATAGCTCCCCTTCTTGCCCGGGAGTCGGACGAATATTTTCGTGGCATTCTGAACGACGTGGAAATGGGTGAGGATCAGGCCGCCGGCGTCGATGACCACGCCGCTGCCGTAGGATTCGGGAACCGGATCGGGATTGGCAAGATCGAGCCGGCGAAGCAGTTCTTGCCGTTTGAGATCGCCAGCGAAGGGCCCCACATAAGGACGGGCGTCGAACGAGCCAAGTTTCCCCGTCGGCCCTGCTGGTAAGGCGTTGAAATCGCGATAACGCTCGCTTCGCGAAACGAGAATGCAAGCGACCGAAGGTTCGGCATTGCCAATAACTTTCCGCACCGCTTCTTGCAGAATCTGCAAATCCCGTGGTTGCGCCGCCAAATCGGAGGTGCTGGCGAATAGCAAGGCGAGGGGTGTCAGGATGCGAATCATCGGAGCCATCCCGGTTTAAGAGGTGAAGCGAATCGCGTGCTTTCTTTTGTAATCCATTTGGGGAGCGATTTCCAGAAGCCGGGTGGGTTTTGCAGACACCGATTCGGTTAGCTGCGACGCGAAGGGTTTCCGGAGCGGAGCGCGTTGACCCTTCGCGTCGCGGCTAACCGGACTGACAAGATTTGGGAAATCTGTTACAAGGTATTCTGGTGGGAATCCGCAGTCGGGAGGCCGGTTCGGTGTATCGAATGTTGATCGCGACTTTCGTTCTGGCGATCACGTCGAGCCTGTCGGCCCGGGCGGAAGATGGCAATTTGGATTGGCTTTCTCCGCCAGCTCCGCGACAGCCATTTTGGGATCTGCGGCGGGAATTCCCGGTTTCTCGACCTGGAGACGACTTTTCCGACCTTCTATGGAATCTTTCGCGAGCCCCCGCCGATGACGGCTTGCGATTCGATCCGGGAAGGATCAAGCTCAATCGAGAATCGTCGATCGAGCAAGTGCGGCTGCAATCGAATCTCGAGATGCCCGACTCACGCTATTCGCGAGAAAACAGCAATTCGATCCGCGATTGGAAGGCGGCCGAGTCGCTTCACGTGCCATTGCCGATTGCCGAATCGCTCTTTATGTTCGGCCAGTTTGATTCGTCCGGCGAGGGATACGATCAGCGTCAGGTCCGCATCCAGGGAAAGACCGGCTTGGGCTGGAAATGGACGCCGTTTTCCGGCGGCGAGTTTCAAGTTCGCTCAGGCCCGATCCTGCGCACGCCAGAGACCGCGGATTCTCAACGATTTCTCGATCGATCGCAATGGAGCGTTGAAGTGCAGGCACGCGTCAACTTATATGGCCCGCTGCAAATCAAATATGCGGGCGAAGCCTTGCCGGCCCTCGCCCAGGTCGAGCGAAATACTGTACTGCAAGATTTGAAACTCGCCATTCCCTTCGGAACGAATCGGGAAATGCATATCGGCGGCCGTTATCGCTGGGAGGAAGCGTTGAACCCGATGCCGTGGATGCAGCGAACGGAACTTTACCTGGGGTTCAAGTTTCAGCATTGAGGATCAGGTTCTCAGAACTCGTCTTCTCCCGGACGCCTTGTTTCCTACAATCTCGTCAACCCCCCTGATTTGCCAGCTGGAATTCGAGCATGTCCACTGACCACATGACCCAATTTGTCGAAGGGTTGCACGCCAGCCGCCTGCTGGATGGCAACCGGATCGAAGAATTGATGCGCCGCCCCGAATCGCCGCAAGGCGATGTGGATGGAGTGGCACGTTTTCTCGAAAGCAATGGATGGCTGAACCGGTTCCAGATCGATGAAATCCGGCAGGGTCGTGGACAGTACCTGTCGTTCGCCGGCTACCAGTTGATGGACAGGCTACCCGATGCCGTGGGCGGCCAAGCGTTCAGAGCCTTGCATCCGACATCGCGGCAAAATGTGGTTGTGCGTTTCATCGATCCGAATTGGCCCCTCCCGAACGACGACATTCGCAGTTATCTCGATCGGGCCCGCGGCGTCGGCCAGCAAGTTCATCCCAATTTGATCAACATCTTCGACGCCGGCCAGTATGGTGAAACCGCGTATGTAGTGCATGAATATGTTGAAGGGGCCGACCTCGGCTTTTTCGTCAACGAAATGGGCGCCTTGCCGGTGACATTGGCTTGCGACTACGTCCGGCAAGCGGCCATCGGGCTGCAATCCTGCCACGAACGCGGTATTTTCCATGGGGATATTTCTCCCGCGCGGCTGGTATTATCACCGGTCATCCGCAAGACGGGTGTGAACGGAACGGGACAAACGATCTCGACGCGTCCCGCACCTGGCGCGACGATTAAGCTGGCTGAGATGGGGTTGATTCCACACCGCCCGGCCGCGAATCAAGTCTCATTTACCCAGTCGAACTTGCTTGGGTCGGTTCATTTTTTGGCACCCGAGCGATTATCGACCCCCGGCCCCGACATGCGTGGCGACTTGTACAGCCTGGGCGCAACACTCTATTATCTGCTGGGGGCCAGGCCGCCATTTCCGGCCGCCTCGACCGTCGATGCCTTGCTACAGTTGCAGCAAGCAGTGCCGTCCAGGATCGATTCGCTCCGAAAAGACGTCAACCCCGCCTTGGCCGACTTGATCCACCGGTTGATGTCGAAAGACCCGGCCGCTCGGCCAAGTAGTGCCGCTTCGGTCGTGCAATATCTGCAACCCTTTACACAAGCGAACGCGATCCCGGTCGCCGCCGCCGTGGCGGATCCGATCGTCGAAGCCATGCCCGTCGCCTACGCGCCCGAAGTGATGCCGATGGCGGAAGCGGTCTATGAACCGACGATTGAGCACTTGCCCGAGGGCACGAGCGATTCCCAGGTTTATGGCCCGCGCAGTGGAACGCAAGTCGGTTTCGGCGGCGGCGATCAAATGTTCGCCGATCACGGCGAAACACACGACGAACCACGCGTTAGCCGACGAGCAAAGCCAGAAGCCTCGGAGAACGCGTGGCTCTGGATCATTCTCGCGATCGTTTTGCACGTTGGGGCCATCGGATTCCTGATCGCCTATCTCACCGGCGTCATCAAGATTTGACGAACCGGATGCATCGCGGGAAAGTCGCCGGCACATGAAACCTTGTATCAGCGAAGCGACGACTCTCCCCGCGACCTTCGCCGAAGACGTGGCCGCTTTCGCCGACACAGGTTGGCCGGCCATGGAAGTCTGGCTCACCAAACTTGAAACTCATCTGCAATCTCATTCCACGGAAGAAACCAAGGCTCTTCTTCTGGAAAAAAACATTCTGCTGGCTGCCGCGTCGTATCAAGGGGGCTTGCTCCTTTCCCAGGGTGAAGCCCGCAAAGTGCATTTCGATCATTTCAAGCGGCGGCTAACAATCTGCCAGGAGTTCGGCATCCCGACGATGTTGCTTGTCGCCGATTTCGCGCAGCGGGTCGATGGCACTTCGCTCGAACGGGCAATCGTGTCATTGAAACAGGCAGGCCAGTGGGCGGCCGGTTTCAATGTGCGACTTGCCCTGGAGTTCCGAGGGTCGGATACCTTCTGCTCGTGCTTGGACACGGCGTTGTCACTTGTCGAACAGGCAAATGAACCCAACGTCGGCGTCAATCTCGACGTCTTTCACTATTACAAGGGGCCAAGCAAATTCGAGGATCTCGAACGATTGACCCCCGGCAATCTCGCCTTCGTGCAGTTCTCGGACGTGGCGGGCGTTCCTCGCGAACTCGCGACCGATTCTGACCGCGTCATGCCCGGCGAAGGTGACTTTCGACTCGATTGCATTCTCGACAAGTTGAAATTAATCGGATATGATTCATTTATCTCGCTTGAATTGATGAATCCGGTATTGTGGCAATCGAAGACAACCCAAGTGGCCGAGCTTGGCCTAACTGCCTTACGACGATTCATCCCCTCCCCTGAGTAAAAGGAATTGCTCAGATCGTTTCCTTCTGAACGGAATGCCGTGTTTCGCCCGGATGCGAATCAGTGCTATCTTCCGTTCAATGGGCGTGACGTCATTGTTGACCGCCGAACCTCCCTCCGCGAATTCCACTTTACTCGCCGACGCAACTTCGCTAGAAGCCCCTCTCATGGGGAATTCGTTCAATCCGCGAACAAACATTCGCGCCGCCTTGGCACTGCCATTGCCTCCTTCGGAAAGAATCGATACGTCGAAACGTGCCGATTACTTGCCAGCCATCCAGAATTGGAACGGCCGTTTGGGGCAACATCTCCGTTACATCCGCGTACTCGAGGCGGTACGCTGGAGCGATTCCGTCGAGCATGAGTTTCTCGCGTTCGGCTGCCGAGAAATGCCTCAAGTCACTCGCGACGACTATCGAACCTCCGACATTGCCGTCGAGATACCCGAACGCCTCGCGGACTTGCGCCGGCTGGAGCGCGAAATCTCGCGCCGACTCGGTGCTGAACATCCTGCCGCACGCTTGCTCTTGCGTCGTTGCCGCAGTTCCCAGGCCGCCTTGCGACTGATCGCGGGACGGGGGACCAGCGAGTTCGTCTGGCTATCGCGCGAGCTTTACGGCAGCAGCCTCAACTCACGCACGATCCGCGAACGCTTATTGCGGCTCGTCTCCTTTCTCGAAAACAGCGTGCCTGAAGCTTCCAGCCCCAATCTTTTTTCGAGCGAGGAAGCGACCCGGGAACTGGCCCGCCGCTTGCGGAAAACGTTCAGTGACGACACCATCCGCGTGGAGACCTCCGATCGTCTGTCATCCCTGGCGTGTGCCGGCAACGGGTATTTGAAACTCCGCGAGGATGCTCGCTTCTCGCCTGCCGAGATTGATTTACTGGAAGCACATGAAGGGTGGGCCCATCTCGGCACGTCGCGAAATGGCAATCAGCAACCGATTTTCACGGTGCTCTCGAAATGTTCGCCAGGAGCGACTTCCACGCAAGAAGGCATGGCACTTCTGACAGAGCTAATGGCTGGCGTTTGTCATCCCGAACGGCGTCAACGGCTCGCGTTGCGATTGCGGGCCGTCATGATGGCCGAAGAAGGGGCTGACTTTCTGCAGGTTCATCGCTTTTTCAATGAACGCCTGGCCAACGACCGCGAAGCTTACCGGCAGACGGCTCGCGTTTTTCGCGGCAGCTTGCCGCGCGATCTGGGACCATTCACCAAGGACCTCAGTTACGGCCTTGGCTTGATCGAACTCTCGACCCGCCTTCGCCATCTGGGCGCGGATGTTGACGTTGCGATCAAGCTGTTATTTGCGGGAAAGACCTGCATCGAAGATTTGTCTGATTTGACCGCTCTGCACGCCAATGGGGTGTTGGCAAGTGCCGAGTTCATTCCCCCACCCTTCCGCGATGGGCAACGGCTTCGGACCGTTTTGCGTGAATTGCCGACCTGGTAGATTGCTAGCGAGGCTTCGCCTCCGACCGATCAGATTCTTTGTTCGTCGTGACCCGCTTTAGCGGGTCTGGGCACCCAGACCCGCTAAAGCGGGTCACTACGAACAACTGGGACAGATATCTTTGGCCGTCCCACGAAGTGCAATCGGCTCCAGCAAATCAATAACGAAACGCCGCTCCGAATGTCAGGCCCTGAATCGTCACGTCAGATCTGCCAAATATCGGCGCGGGGCGCCGCCCCTGCGATTGGACGTTCGTTTGCAGCCCGGTAACAAAATCCCGGGTGACTGTTCCCCCCGCGGAATTGATTACCGCATCGATCTGGTCGCCTGGACGAGCGACCTTTGTCCATACCATCACGTTGTACCCGATAAAAAACCGAAGCCGGCTCGTGGCGTCGTAACCCAACTGCAGATTCAATTCGGGAATCACCGCGATATCGTTGCGAGTGCGAATGCCAATGTTCGATTGTTGCGCG
>JAIOQJ010000459.1 GCA_021413475.1 Planctomycetota bacterium
GAAAGACCCGCCGCCCGTCACCAAAGGCACCGAAGTCACCTTCGACCTCGGCAGAGGCGAGAAGCTGGCCGTGATCAAGATCAATGCAAATGGGAAGAAGTTTCTGATGGGCTCGCCGAAGGATGAGGTGGGGCGAGCAGCAAACAAGGATGGCTTCGACCCCGAAGAACAGCACGAAGTCACCTTCGGCCACGACTATTTCATGGGCAAGTACGAAGTGACACAGGGGGAGTACTTCGCGGTGATGAAAACGAATCCATCGAAACTCATTGGATTAAAGCATCCCGTTGTCGAGGTGTCGTGGTCAGACGCGCAGGAGTTTATCAAGAAACTGAACGAGAAGTTCCAGGATCAGAAGGTGAAGTTCCGTCTGCCGAGCGAGGCGGAATGGGAGTACGCCTGCCGGGCGGGGACGACGACGGCCTATTATTTCGGCAAGACCGTGATGGCAGAACAGGCAAATATCGGGAACATGAGAAAACAGACGACGATGATGGTCGGATCCTTTGAGCCGAACCCGTACTTTCGTGTCCGTCGCGGTGGGTCCGTAAACAGTCCTCCCGCGGATTGCCGCGGCGCCCATCGCCTGGGCAGCCCCCAAGAAAACGTCGGCAACTACGGCGGCTTCCGCATCGCCGTCGACATCGCCGACGATTCGCCGGTTCTTCACGGGAAGAAGGATTAGTAATCACTTCTCGATTGTTGCAGCGAGCGGCCAACGAGAGCGAGGCGAGCCAGGTTGCGTAAGCACCTGGAGAATTTCGCGTACCGATCGGCATGCAGACCTCCAGGAGCTTGCGCAACCTGGCTCGCCGACTTTGCAAGTCGCGTCCTCAACAACACATTGAAGTGTTGCGCGCAAGAAGACCTAACGAGGCTTCGCCGCAGACCAAGACATTTTTTGTTCGTAGTGACCCGCTTGAGCGGGTCAGGGTACACAGACCCGCTCAAGCGGGTCACTACGAACAACCGCCCAAATCTTGCCTCAGTTTTCAGGAACAAGTAGCGTTGCCCCGGGGCTCTCTTGCCTAAAAGGGAACAAGATGGAGGAAATCCATGTCTACTCCCCTTCCCTCTTAGGGAAGGGGGTTGGGGGGTTAGGTCGCTTCAGGATGTTCGTTCGATGAAGATTCGATAAACTCTAAGACATACCTCGCTCGATCCACAACAAGGAGAATTATCGATGGCGGACAAGGTTCAGAAGAGTGTTTCGAAGATGGAAGCGGTCCGGCAGGCCATTGCCACGCTGGGAGCGGATGCGATGCCGGTCGACATTCAGAGTTTCGTCAAGAAGAACATGGGTCATGACATGAGCACGGCCCACGTCTCCAACTACAAGACGGAGATTCTCCGGAAGCAAGGTGCCAAGAAGGCCCCGAAGGTTTCTGCCACGAAGTCGGCCGTCAAGAAGCCTGCCGCGAAACCCGCCGACGCTCCGGCGCCCGTCGCTGCCGCGCCTCGCGTGAAAGCGGAGGCCGTCAGCATCCAGGACATCCAGGCCGTCAAAGGGTTGGTCGGCCGCGTGGGCGAGCAGAACCTCAAGAGCCTGATCGACCTGCTCGGCAAGTGATTCGTCGCGGTTTCGTCTCACTGCAGTAGACATCTTTTTGAATGTAAAAATTGCCAGTTTCTGACCCCGAACGGGGTCGAATATGATAGCCCAGGGCAACGCCCTGGGTTTACATATTTTTGCTGACTCAAGCCCCAACGAGGCAAAATAATGTCGCCCCGGTGGGGCTTATAGCGTGGCGATTCGCCGTGACCCCAGGGCGTTGCCCTGGGCGATTATATTTGACTCCCATACGCATTCAGTTAAGATTTTTCACCACAGAGACACAGAGTGCACAAAGAAGACAGGAGAATTAAGCAAGTGACCGAGAACGGGTTTTGTCTTTCCTAAATTTCGTGTTTCCTCCTCTTTCTTCTCTGTGTCCTCTGTGTCTCTGTGGTTCAATACTTAACTTGCTGCACATGGGGCGATCACCCTTCGGGGGCGATAACGACTTACCCGTGCATGGAACATGGACATGAATGCGTTCCCCATCCGGTTTGCTGCCTCCGTCGGTCTCCTGACATCATTGTTCGTGATGTTTCTGAACATTCAGCCGAGCCAACCCTCCGCCGCTAATCAGCCAGCCCGAGAAACGCTGGCGGACCAATACGCCACCACGGTCCAGCCCGTCCTCAAAAAATTCTGTCTCGATTGCCACTCCACGAAGGAGAAGAAGGGGAGCCTCGATCTCGAACGGTTCGTGTCGATCGCCCTCGTGCGCAAGGACCTCAAGCCCTGGCAGCAGATGATCGAGATGCTCGAAGCCGGTGAGATGCCGCCCAAGGAGAATCCGCAACCAACGGCGGATGAACGCAAGAAACTGATCGCATGGATCCGCGGATTCTTGGACGCAGAAGCCCGAGCCCGCGCCGGTGATCCCGGCCACGTTCCACTTCGCCGATTGAGCAACGCCGAGTACGATGCGACCATCCGTGATCTAACCGGTGTGGATCTTCGGCCCACTCGCGAGTTCCCCGCCGATGGGGCCGCGGGCGAAGGCTTCACCAATGCCGCCGAGGCTCTTACGGACATTTCGCCGGCTCTGCTCACCAAGTACCTGAACGCGGCCAAGGAGATCGCGGAGCACGCTGTTCTGTTGCCCGATGGTTTCACGTTCTCTCCCACCAAGACACGCCGCGACTGGACCAACGAAAGTGTGTCCCGCCTCCGCAAGTTCTATGCGGAGTTCGCGGCCGACGGGCGACTGCCGCTTCAGCCCTATCTTGCGGCGACGGTTCGCCATCGCGATGCTCTGACGGCCAAGAAGATTACAGTCGACGAAGTGGCGGCCAAGGAGAAACTGAATGCGAAGTATCTCGGCGTCCTCTGGCAAACCCTGACGGATCGAGCGCCATCCTATCCGCTCGATCTCATCCGCGCTCGCTGGCGCGAGGCGGCGGAGAAGGACGTGCCCGCGCTCCTCGCGGAAATCACCACCTGGCAGACGACCCTGTGGAAGTCGGCGGTGATCGGCAGTTACCGGTACGGAAATAACGCTCGCCAAGTCGCCAACGATCCGGTCGCGGCCGACACGCAACCGTTGAAGATCGCGGTCAAGCCCGCACCCGGCCAGAACGAAGTGGTGCTCTACCTCTCGGCGCGAGACGCATCGCCCGACGCCAATGGCATGGTCATCTGGCAACGGCCGCGTTTCGAGGGTGTTGGCAAGTCGCTCCTGTTGCGCGATTATGCCCAGTTCGGCCCCGCTTACGAAATCGATGTTTCGACGGTGTTCACCGACACTTCGAAGTATCTCACGGCCGCCTTAGAGGCCGCGAACGATCGAAAGCAGACCATCGCCGACGTCGCCCGGACGCATGGCTTGGAACCGGCGATCCTGGCTCGCTGGATCGAAGTGTTGGCGATCGAATTGCCGAAGACGGGGGCGGCCGATCCCAAAAATTTTGAGAAATCGGTGCCGGCGGTCACGCTCGAATTGTTGGACGAGAAGTCTGTCAAGAGCGGTCAGAAACCCGCCATTAACGGTTGGCATCGCAAGGGAATCGACCTGCCGCTCCTGGTCACGAATTCTTCGGATGCGGTGGAAACGATTCCCGGCAAAATTCCGCCACACAAGGTCGCGGTTCACCCGACTCCCAAAGAGTTTGTGGCCGTCGCCTGGAAAAGCCCGATGGCGGGAAGCGTCCGTGTCTCCTCGAAGATCGCCCACGCCCACCCGGCCTGCGGCAACGGCGTGGCCTGGTGGCTTCAACATCGCCGCGGTGATCGAGCGATCATGCTTACCGAGGGTGTACTCGATCTCGGCAAGGAAGTCACGCCCCCGAGCAAGATGGTCACCGTCGAGAAGGGCGATCTATTGGTGCTGGCCGTGGACGCCCGCAACGGCAACCACGTCTGCGACATGACCGAGATCGCCTTGACCATTACCGAGGCCGACAAACCAAACCGTACCTGGGACCTGGCGGCCGACGTGGCCGATAATGTGCTCGATGGCAATCCTCATGCCGACAAGCAGGAGAACAAAGACACCTGGAGTTTCGTCCGAGGCCCATCCAAGGCCACTGGGAAAGAAGTCGTCACGCTCATTCCGTTGGACTCGGTCCTGGGCCACTGGCGCGAAGCGGCCATCGATCCGATTCGGCAAACCGAGGCGGCGAAACTGGCCGAGCAAGTTGAAAAGCTCCTCACGTCGCCTCGCCCCGCCAAGGAGAAGGATCCCGATCGTGTGCTCTACGACAATCTGGTTTCCGCCGATGGCAGTTTGCTGAAAGGGCTCGATTTGTCACGATTCGCCAAACCGCGGCCCAAGGGGAAGACTTTCGGCCTCGCGAAAGAGCGATTCGGCCACCACCCCGATGGAAAACCGTTGGACGATGCCAGCCTGGCGGTCGCGGCGAACACAGTCGTCGAAGTCCGCCTGCCGGCCGTCCTGTTCCGCGACCGCGAGTTCGTGGTCGAAGGGAAGTTGGATGGCGCAAGCGATCGCCTCATGCATTTTCAAGTGACGACAACCCCGCCCACTGCCGAGACGCGATGGGATGGCAAGAGCGCCGTGGTCGCCTCGCCGAATGGATCAGGATTCAAACGCATTCTCCAAGGATATGCCGACTTCCGGAAATGCTTTCCGACGTTCATCTGCTTCTCGCAAGTGATCCCCACCGACGAAGTCGTCTGCCTGAAGATGTATCACCGTGAGGACGAGCCACTCTCCCGCTTGTTCCTGAATGAAGACCAACAGCGCCGCATCGACCACCTCTGGAACGAACACCGCTTCATCAGCCAGCAACCGGTGGCCGAGAACAACTACCTCCCCCAATTCATCGGCTTCGTGACGCAAGACCAACCGAAGGAGTTGCTCGCCTACTTCGAAGGCCAGCGCGACGCTTTCCGCAAGCGGGCCGAGGATTTCGAGAAGGACAGCGAGGCCGCGATTCCGAAACAATTGGACGTCTTGCTCGATTTCGCATCGAGAGCCTATCGCCGACCGTTGCTCGAAAAGGAAAAGGCCGACTTGCTCGCCCTCTATCAGACCGTTCGCAAGAAAGGCTCGTCGCACGACGAGGCCTTTCGCGGCATGCTCTCACGCATCCTGGTTTCGCCGGCGTTTCTGTTCCGCATCGAACAGGCACCCACCGGCACCAAGCCCGCGCCCGTCAACGACTGGGAACTCGCGTCCCGGCTTAGCTACTTCCTGTGGAGCTCGGCACCCGACGACGCGTTACGCAAACTCGCCGCGGCCGGGAAATTGCATGAACCGAACATCCTTGCGGAACAAACTCAGCGAATGTTGAAGGACGACCGTACGCGCTCATTAGCCATCGAGTTTGGCACCCAATGGATTCATGTCCGCGGCTTCGACGACCTGAAAGAGAAGAACGAAA
>JAIOQJ010000316.1 GCA_021413475.1 Planctomycetota bacterium
CCCCGTACCCAACGGCGATACTGAAGGGATCACCTTCTTCGATCATCCAGCGAACCCCGGCCACCCAACGAAATGGCACGTCCGCGAGGATGGCTGGATGGGCGCATCCACCTGCATGGATGGCCCGGTCTTGACGACGCGTAAGCTACCACTGATGCTCCGCTACCTTCTGCATGCTCACAAAGGCAAGATCGACGCCGAGCGGGCGGAGAAGGTCCTCAAGGAGTTTGGCGAGACGAAACCGTACGTGGCAACAAAAGCAACCGTGAAGCACACGCAGTTTGTGATTGAACGCGGGTGAACTTTCGTAGTCCGGTTGCTCCGCAACCGGATTGAATTCAGCGATCGGACGCGGGTGGCTTTACGTAGATCGGTTGCCCCGCAACCGGATTGAATTCAGCGACCCGGTTGCGGAGCAACCGGACTACTTCTGCGACCCGGTTGCGGAGCAACCGGACTACTTCAACCAGGAATCAACAATGAACAGAATTTCCGTGGCTCTCACGCTCTTCCTCCTCGGTGCAAACTCCCTTCAAGGTGCCGAGAAACCCAACGTCTTGATGATCGTCGGCGACGATTGGGGTTGGCCCGATTTCGGTTTCATGGGGAGCAAGGATGTCCAGACGCCGCACCTCAATAAGCTCGCGAAGGAGAGTGCCGTTTTCCCGAACGGCTATGTCCCCACTTCGCTTTGCCGGGCGAGCCTCGCCACACTCTTGACGGGCCAATTCGCTCATCAGCACAAAATCTGCTGCAACGATCCGCCGAACGGTGTCGATCGGGCCGAGATGCTGCCGTTCTTGAAGAATAGTCCCACGATTCCAAGACTTCTGAAAGATGCCAGCTACCACAGTTTTCAGACGGGCAAGTTCTGGGAAGGCCACTTCAGCAACGGCGCCTTTACCGATGGCATGACCACCAAGGGTCGCCACGGTGAGGAAGGGCTCGTCATCGGCCGGCAGACATTGAAGCCGATTTTCAATTTCATCGAAGCCGGTAAAGATCCCTGGTTCATCTGGTATGCCCCGATGATGCCGCACTCGCCGCACAATCCCCCCGAGCGCCTTCTCAAGAAATACACCAAGGAAGGGCGTGATCCGCGTTTGGCGGCCTACTACGCCATGTGCGAATGGACCGACGAAACGATCGGCGAGCTACTTCAATATCTCGCTGACAAGAAGCTCGCGGAGAACACGATCATTCTGTTCGTCGTCGATAACGGCTGGATTCAATCGCAAGGGCCCGTGAAGGTGGGCGACCAGTTCTTGACACGCAGCAAGAACACGCCCTACGACGGCGGCGTCCGCACGCCCGTCATTCTCAAATGGCCGGGGAAGACGAAGCCAGGCCGATACGATGACCTGGTCTCCACGGTCGATCTCGCCCCAACGCTCCTGGAGGCATGCGGCGTCGCGATACCAAAGGCGATAGCCGGCATCAGCCTGCTCGATCCCGCCACAGGGAAAGGCAAACTGAAACGCGATGCCGTATTCGGCGAGATCTACTTGCACACCGCCAAGACGCTCGATAACCCCGCCATCAACCTGACGCACCGCTGGGTGCGCTCGGGCGACTGGAAGTTGATTCTTCCCGCCGGAGGAAAGACCGTCGAACCGGAACTTTACAACCTGAAGGATGATCCGTTCGAGACCAAGGACGTCGCTCTCAATAACGCAGTCATTATCACCCGTTTGACGACTTTGATGATTGAATCGTGGAATCCCGTTTGGAAAAAGTGAGGGAGTCACCTATGCCGCGGCTTCTCATCGCAATTCTCGTCGGGTGCCTATGCACAACCTCGCTTGCTGCCGAGGCCCCCAAGAAATGGAACATCGTCCTCATCGGAGCCGAGGACATTTCGCCGAATCTCGGTTGTTACGGCGACAAGGACGCCATCACGCCGAACCTCGATAAATTCGCATCGCAAGGGGCGCGTTTCACGCGTTGTTTCAGCCACGCCCCGGTGTGCGCTCCGAGCCGTTCGGGGCTGATCACCGGTATGTACCCGACCACGATGGGCAGCCACCACATGCGTTCGACGTTGAAGAACCCGCCGCCGTTGTTCACGCACGAACTTCTCAAGGCCGGCTACCAGGTTTACTGGCCGGGCAAGACCGACTTCAATTTCCCGGCTCCCAACGACGCGTTCACCAGCACGGCCGACTGGATGAAGAACCCGCCGAAGAAACCGTTTTTCGCGTACATCAACTTCGTGGTCACGCACGAAAGCCAGATACGCGCACCGAAAAAGCAGTACGACCAGAATACCGCCTTGCTAAAACCGGAACAACGCCGCGATCCCGCAAAGGTGACGCTGCCACCGTACTACCCGGACACGCTTGAAGTGCGCAAGGATGTCGCCACCTACCACGAGAACAACACGGCCATGGATTATCGCGTGGGCGAAGTCCTCAAATTTCTCGACGATCAGAAACTCGCCGACAATACGATCGTCTTTTTCTTCGGCGATCACGGCTGGGGCATGACTCGCGGCAAACGCTGGCTCTACGATAGCGGCATCCGCGTGCCGTTCCTGGCCCGCTGGCCGGGCAAGATTGCGCCGGGCACGGTCCGCGAGGATCTCGTCGCCTTCATCGATTGGGCACCGACGTTTCTCTCGATCGCCGGCGCGCCGATCCCGGAGCGGATGCAGGGGCAGGTCTTCCTCGGCGACAGCGTCAAGGAACGGCCATACGTCTTCGCGTGCCGGGACCGCATGGACGAGACATTCGACCGCATCCGGGCCGTGCGTGACAAGCGGTACAAGTACCTCCGCAACTTTTACCCGGAACTTCCGTATTCCCAATACATCGACTACATGGATATGATGCCGACGCTCAAGGTCTGGCGAAAATGGAACGAGGAAGGCAAACTCAACGACGTGCAAAAACTCTGGTTCGCGCCCACCAAGCCGAGCGAGGAACTTTACGACACCGAGACCGATCCGCACGAGATCAAGAATCTCGCGAACTCTCCCGCCCACCAGGAAAAGCTGAAAGAACTGCGGGCGGCCCTCGACAAGTGGATCGTCGAAACGAAGGACCTGGGTGGCACGCCCGAGACGGAGTTGATCAAGAAGGGAATCGTCGCCGATCAGCTTTCAACCGAGTATTCGGAACGGCTGAAGCTGCATCCAGCGTGGTCGAAGGCGTCGAATTTGCCGCCAGGGATGAAGCAGTGAA
>JAIOQJ010000317.1 GCA_021413475.1 Planctomycetota bacterium
GCTAGTTGTTAGTGCTGGTGCTAGTTGAAGGCGGACTTGTTGCCGATTAGCAATCAACACTCTGCTTCTGGAAGCCGATCGGCGTGCGGCGGGCGGTCGCTTCGGTGCGGTTGGCGGTGAATTGCTCGATCGCCCCCGGCCAGTCCCAAACCCCGCGATCGATGAACCGCATCACCAGCAGGTTCTTGATCTCCTCCAGGTCAGCAAAACTGTAGCCATCGGTCGAGGCCACCAGCATCGCCTCGTCCAGATGTTCGCGGATTTCGGCGTGCCACGTGGCTAACAGTTGCCGGCGCATCTCGGCATCGGGCTCCTTGAAGTTCAGCACCACATCGATGCGCCCAGGTCGTTTGAAGGCACGATCAATCTGCTCCAGCTCGCAGTTGGTCGTAAAGACAAAGACCACCCCTTGCTTAGGTCGCATGCCATCGAGCGCCGTGAGAAAGACTGACTGGTCTTCGACGTTGGCAGATTGCTCGCGATCTCGCAGCGCCTGGTCCATATCGTCAAAAAAGACGACTCCCCGATCGGCCATGCTGAACAGCTCGTTCACTTCGCCGTCGCGGCGTGCCTGGTGATACGAGTCGGGCGTAACGAGACGCCATTCCCAGCCACGGTCCCGGCACTCGTCGCAAATCCAGCGGCAGGCCATCGTCTTGCCGTTGCCTGGCGAACCAGCTAGCAGGATGCCGCGATGCGGACGACCGCCGTAACGCTGGATCCGCTGAAGATTAGCTGGATCGAGATAGCCGATGAAGGTTCACTCGTTGGGCCAGCGACCGCAATCGTTCGCAATCCTGCCGGCCTACAGCAATGAACTCAAAAAAGTCGCAATCGAAATACGGACTAAAATCGAACTTCACGACGGCAAAGCGGATACCTTCCAGCTCATAGGTGCGTAGGCCAAGCAACATCTCGTCGATCATTTGGCGATGCTTTCGGTCCCAACTCGTCATGACTATGCCGTCGATCGGCAGCGTCTCCAACGGCTTGGCGGCCTCGATCAGCCCAGCGCGCAGACTGCCAGCGTTGACCAGCACGACATCGACAAGCGTAGCTTGGCGCGCAACGATATCCTGCAGGTACCGATGGTCGGCGGTGAATTGTTGCATCGTAATCATGGTAGATTCGAGGACACGGCCAGGCCGATGAGGTTCGGGGGGTGGTGCGATACCATGGTTCTCGGCCTGCTGGAAACGGCCCCAGGCGGGTGGTATCCTTAGGGGCCCCGCTTGGGCCTCACGCCTTGAAACTCATCCGCCGGAGAAAACACGCCATGGTTCGTTCCCTGCGTCTGGTCGCTTGCTTGTTCCTGATGCTGACGGCGGTTGCCGCGGTTGGCGGCGAACGTAATCGTTACGAGCCCGGTGCTCCGATCACGCCGACCGACGGCGTGATCAAGCTGTTCAACGGCAAGGACATGGAGGGACTGTACACCTGGATCCAAGACACGAAGTATGAAGATCCACGCAAGGTGTTCACCGTCCACGACGGCATGATCCACATCTCCGGCGACGGTTACGGCTACATCTCGACCAAAAAAGCGTATCGCGATTATCACCTGGTCACCGAGTGGAAATGGGGAACCAAGACCTGGCCCAATCGTGAAGACCGGACCAAGGACTCGGGCATCCTGTTCCACGGCATCGGTCCCGACGGCGGCGGCAGCGCCAAGCCCGGCGGCATCCCGGGCCAGTGGATCGCCTCGATCGAAGCCCAGGTGCAAGAAGGGGGCTGCGGCGATTTTTATTTCGTCACCGGCCTGCAGGAAGATGACACCCCGATTCCGATCAGCGTCACCTGCGAAGTCACGAAGAACGCCGGCGGCAGAACGGTCTGGAAAAAAGGGGGCGAGCGCAAGACCTTCGACGGCTCAAAGGGGGAAGGACGCTTTGTCGGCTGGTACGGCCGCGATCCGGATTGGAAAGACGTGCTGGGCTTCCGTGGCAAGCAGGACCCTGACTACGCCAACGACTGGAACCGCGAGGAAGTGATTTGCAAGGGTGGGCACATCACCACGATCGTCAACGGCGTGGTGGTCAACGAGGGCTTCGATGCCTCGCCCAGCGCCGGCAAGATCGTTTTCCAAACGGAAAAGGCCGAAGTGTTCCTGCGCAAGTTCGAACTCTGGCCACTCGACAAGGCCCCCACGTACGAGAAGAAGTGACCGGTGTATAGTCGCGGGCCCATGAACCACGGTTCCCCCTCGCGCAAAAAACAACCCGCCGGACGCAGGTGCGTCCGGCGGGTTGCGTATTTTTCTGCCTGAAGGTTTCGGGCTCGCTTACTTGCTCGCGGACCCTTCTTCGACCGGCACGATGGCCTGGCCTTCGAAGGTGCGAGTCGCCTTAGCCTTTTCGTCCTTTTCCTTGGCGATCTTGACCGTGTGCTCGGCCACGGCAAACGCGACTTTCAGTTCGTCCTGGCTGAAGTACGGTTCGCTGTCGCCGGTCAGGTGCTTGATCGCCTTGGCGGCGAGTTCTTGCCAGCTCATGTTGTTGTTCAAATGCCAGGCAGCGGCTTGCGCGGCACGCTGGGGAACTTGGCCCTGGCCCAACAGGCGGCAGAGTTCAATCACGGCGGGCTTGGTCGTGTAGCTTTCCAACGGGCGAATTTCGTATTGCTTGTTCGGGTTCGGATCGGCTTTGCCGTGGTCGAGGCAGACGCAGGCAAACTTCACATCGCCGACCTGCTCGGCCGGGACGTTGAAGAATCCACCGCCGGCGCCACCGCCGCCACCGCCACCCATCCCGCCGCCACCGCCACCACCACCCATGCCGCCGCCGACGCCTTGGTTGCCACCGCCGCCGGCACCCATGCCACCGCCGCCACCGCCGAACTGGGCCAGCACCGGCACGCCGGCAAACGTTTCAGGCAACCGCACGTTCAACGGTTGATCGCTGGTGTTTTTGATCATGATCCGACCTTCGGTCGAATCCTTGACGATCATCTTCACTTCGAGTTTGCCCGACTGCATCCCCTCGAACAAATCGACGGAGGAATTCGCAGGGTTGTATTCACCTTTCTTCAGGGGGCGACTTCCCGGCTCCGCGGCGAACAACGTCGCTCCGAGAGTCAGCGCCAACACCAACGAAGACGAACCCAACTTACCCGCGCGAATGAGCGCTGCCATGTGCCGAGTCTCCCTAAAGAAAATCCGAGTGAGGCCTAAATCTGTTCCCGTATTCGACCTCTAACCCTTCCAGACTAATCCGTTAGGGACAAATCTCCAAGCAAAAAGCGGGCGGTTTTGAGCCAAAAACGCGCTTCCTGGCCTGAAAAAAGGGGCGGCGAGGCCGGTCCCAGGCCCCCGAGAAACAGAAACGCCGGGAGGGGGGGCGTCCACCACCGTTGGGCCCGACGCCAGAGGATCGCACCCGGGGCTCAATCCAGCCACTCGATCTTCACCACCGCTTCGAGCGTGGCCACCAGATTCACGATCGCGTGCAGCAAGATCGTGAGCGTCGTCGACCCGGTTTTCCAACGCAGCACGGCAAACACTGCCCCGATGATCCCCACTTGCACCATGCCGACCCAATCGTACTGCAAATGAATGATCGCAAAGCTGACCGATGTGAACAAAACCGCGAACCACGGTCCCAGACGCGACTCGGCGAGACCGCGGAACAGAAACCCGCGGAAAAAAATCTCCTCGCCCAGCGGCGCCATGCCGACCATGGCAAAGATCAGCAGCGGCAACGAGCCCGCGGTGAGATACGCTTGCTCCACAAACGACGACACAATCGGACGGTCGAGCCACAGCGTCAGCCCCTCGGTCACCAGGATGTAAGCCACCACCGAGGCCAGCCCCACCGCCAGATCGCGTCGCCGCACGCTGCCGAGCCCTAGGTACTCGCGAATTTTCCAACCACGCAACTCCACGGCCAGCATGCAGATCACAATCGCCACGGGGTTGGCCCCCAACACTGTCATGGTCAGCATGGTCCCATGGTGCTCAAAGCCGCGTACCCACTCTTCGAGCGGTACCGAAGCGCCTCGCGCCGGTTGCATCATCAGAAAGATGACGAACTGCACCATCTGCACCACAAACCACGCGATGCCAATCACCGCCCCCCAGGCCAGCGTCGCGATGGGGCCCCAAGGACGCGGCGCCCCTGGTAACAACTCGCCAGGCGGCAGACCCACGGGCAACACCAGTTCCGGCGTGACTA
>JAIOQJ010000318.1 GCA_021413475.1 Planctomycetota bacterium
TCGAAGCGTTGCGGCGAAGTGTCGATCGCGGCACACCGTTCGGCGGCGAGGCCTGGGTCAAGAAAACGGCGGCCCAGCTCGGGTTGGAAACGACGCTTCGGCCGCGCGGGCGGCCGAAGAAGGAAGTTAAGGCGGGGAATGGTTGAAATAAACGTGCCTGTCCCCTTTTAACCTTCTGTCCCCTTTTAACCTTTTGTGGTTCATTCCCAAGGGTACAACACCGGCGGCAATCGAGAGAGCAGCTGAGGTCGATGACAAGACTGGGATAGGGAACATACTGAGGACAAAGGCCCAGGAGATTGCGAATACTTGGAAGAATCAGGATACCGATACCCGTTACGGAGGTTACCGTATTGCTGCGGAAAATGCGCTCGAAAAGGTGAATGCATTTTTGCGTACTGCGGGTATTTCGACGCTGACACTGGATGGAGTCGATAGTGGTACGCAAGGCATGACAATGCCGAACGCGACGGATGCATTCAAGGCGGCTGTAGATCAGTTCTACCGTCAGCGTGGCTGGTACATGGGCAAATACGTCCACAATAGCATCAGAGATTATTACAACATTCCCGCGAACCGAATCGCCGGCCTAAGTTACCACGAGATCGGGCCAGATTTCTCATACACAACTGATGGTGGTAAGACATTTACTTACTTCGAAATTTTGACCGGCACCAAGAAATCATTGCAAAAGCATGTGGAACGACACGGTGCCTATCTGTGGCGGGCTGTATTTTATACATTTAACGGCCCCGATGTCAGCGATATACCCTAGGTTCGCCAATTGGCACGTGCCGGTAGTTTTCGCTTGCGACTGTCAATAGCGATAGTCGCTATTAATTTATGGACTCTATCAATGTCTTCGTGGTTAAAAACATACGGTGAGCTGCAGCGAATCGAGATCGCCGACCAAAGTGTATTGGCTAAGGAGATTCTTCTTGGGTCATACAAAGACGAAGATCAAGTGATGAATTCGATATTCGAGCGGTGTGAGTTCATATTAGCGAACCCAAAACGGGTTAGCTTTTTCAGGAACCATTTTGAAAACTGCGCCTTCAGGCCGAAAAAAAAGGTTCAGGCGTCCTGGTTCGACAATTCCTGGGCGGGTTGTACGTTTTACGGAACTTACATCTCGACGCATTTTGGCATCCTGAATTTGCTAAGAGACAATAACCCTTGGGGAGACTCGCTCGTTAAGGGTTGCGATTTTTCAATGGCCACAATGCACGGCTGTAGTTTTTATCGTACTGATATCGCTACGATTAGGTTTCCGGCTTGGCCATGTGTCACAATGGTTGATTCTAACCGGCATTTTGTAAAATGGCAGCCCGTCCTATCGTCACTCAAGGATGGTTTGCTGAGCAGTTGGTTTGGAAATGAAGGAGGCGCAAGCGCCGTAGTATTCCACTGGCCTACACTTGCGAAGAGCCACAAGATCGATGCCGACCCTGATGAGGCAAAGCGCAAATTAGAAACTCTCGATGGGATTCTCTTGTGAGGAGACGAACTTAAACTGCTTTTTCGAAGGCTGGCCCCTGCCCAACCTGATGACCCTGGGCGCGGCTCAACTCGGCCTGGGCAATCTGCCGAAACAGATCAAGGAAACGGTGTCGTTCGTGCCGCGGAAGGTGGATGAGGCGCTGCGGAGACTGGTGCGGAGTTTCGTGCCGCCTCCAACGACTGGCCCGAACGCGCGACTATTCGAAGGGAGGATGGCACCGGCGAAAAGCTTCGATTACCCGGCCCCGCAAACGAAATACATCCTCTGGGTGGCGAAAGACGGTAACGCGACCAAGGTCAAAATCGCGCAGCGATACACCGATGGGCCGGATCGCTTCATCGGCGAACTGAATGCCACGAGCTTCGAGAACATCCAATCTGTTCGGCTAGACATCAAAGCCTTGATCGATGCGGCCAAGGCGCTCAACACCGCGACGAAAGCGAACCAGCAGGGGCCGAACCAGCAAGGAACGAAAAGGCGAGTGGGTGTTCTCGCGCAACGAATTCGATCCGGATGGCCCGATCGTCGCGAAGCGGGTGGAGGCGAAGTTCGAGCGTACCGGATGCATTCTGAACATTCATCTGGAAAACGGGCGAATCATCCGCACTACGCCCGAGCATCCGTTTTTCGTGTATGATAAGGGGTAGCCGGCGGAAGGAGCTTTGGTGGCTGGAGGTCGCATTCGGATGGATGCCGGCTGGTCGACGGTCGAAGAAGTTTTCGACACGGGCGAGTACGAGAGGGTTTACAACCTGAGGGTCGCGGAGTGGCATACGTATTTTGTGGGGGGTGAGGGGTGGAGTGAGGCGGTTTGGGCGCATAATACTGCCTGCATTGGGAGTTACGGCGTATTGGTCGCAACGACTGGCTATGAGAAGCATCATATCGGGCAAGATGCCGCGATTGATTCCCTCCCGATGTATAGCCGAACTGCCGCACCTGCAATTACGCTATTTGGGGGGAATAGCTTCAAAGGAAGCGCACATTATGAAGCTACGCAGGAACAACGGCGACGCAATGCTGCTCTACGCGCTACAGGCGCAACGCAAATGACGGTCGCGCAACAAGTGGATGGGTGGGTCGCCGCGGACTTCGCATCGTCAAGGAATTGTTCGTCGCTTGGCACGCGTTTCAAGCGGGGACGATCACGCGCGCCCAATTGCGGGAATTATTGGGGCCGATCGAGCGTCGAATGAGCAAGACGCTAAGCCAACCAACAACCACATGGAGCGACTGGTGCGACATGCCGTACTCTGGCGACGCCGTAGTTTCGGCTGCAACAGCGAAGCTGGTTGCCGCTTCGTGGAACGCATCTTGACCGTGGTGCAAACTTGTCGCTTGAACGCGACGAACACGCTGGAGTATCTCACCAAGGCCGTCCAAGCTCGACGCAACGGTCAACCTTGCCCGAGTTTACTCGGATAAAAATGAACGGTTACAGAGAATTTTAGCCACGGATTAACTCGGAAAAGAACGAAAACGATGATGCCCTGAATTTCATCCGTGTTTCAATAGTGGCGTAAATTCGCTTGCTGCGGGCCGCACACTTCTTCTCTCTTCTTGTCTTCTCTGTGCCTCTGTGTCTCTGTGGTTCAACCGCCTTTCGCATCTGTGATTTCAGAGACCGTCGCCAAGATGAAGGTGGCCGACGGCTTCGAAGTGAAGCTCTTCGCGGGGGAGCCGCAGCTTGTCAATCCGATCGCCATGACTGTGGACGAGAAGGGCCGGGTCTGGGTCGTCGAGTGCTTCGAGTATCCCAAGCGAACCGAGAAGGGGAAGATGCCGCGCGATCGGATTGTGATCCTCGAAGACACCGACGGCGACGGCGTCTGCGACAAGCGGACGGTCTTCGCGGAGGGTAAGGATTTCCCCGTCCCCTTCGACATGGCTAGCGGCCTCGAAGTTGGCAACGGCGGCGTTTACGTCGGTGCCCCGCCTTATCTCTTCTTCATCGAAAACAAGAACGACAAACCGGGCAAGTTCGAGGTGCTTCTCAAAGGCTTCGGCAGTCAGGATACGCACGAGACGCTCAACACGTTTCAATGGGGCCCGGACGGATGGCTTTACGGACTGCACGGCGTGTTCACGCATTCGGAAGTGAAGCCCGAAAGTGCTGATGGTCCAGGCACGCGGCTGAATGCCGCCGTTTGGCGTTTTCATCCGAAGACCAAAAAATTTGAGATCTTCTCCGAAGGGACCAGCAACCCATGGGGCATGGACTGGCGAAACACTGATGGCCAGTTCATCCTCTGCTGCTGTGTGATTCCGCATCTGTTCCACATGGTCCCCGGCGGCATTTACAAACGGCAGGGCGGGCAGAGTTTCAACCAGCACGCCTACGGCGAGATCAAGGAAATCTGCGACCACACCTTCCACAAGGAAAGCGGCTGGGCCCACGCGGGGCTGATCTCGCTCGACACGCCGATCATGCCGGAGAAATACCGCAATAGCGTCATCTTCGGCAGCATCCACGGCTGTTCGCTGAAACAGAACATCTTGAAACCGAACGGCTCCACCTACACCGCCATGCGCGGCGACGATTTTCTCGTTTCCGGCGACAAGAACTTCCGCCCGATCAACCTGCGCTGGGGCCCGAACGGCGAGATCTACTGCATCGACTGGCACGACCAGAACCCGTGCCATCAAGCGGCTCACGATGCCTGGGACTATGAGCGCGGGCGCGTGTATCGGATCCAGCCGGTGGGTTTGAAAACCAAGAAGCCGGAAGATTTCAACCGGAAGTACCCCGGCGAATTGGCTGGACTCCTTCGCCACGGCAACCCTTACGTGAGTCGAACTGCCGCCCGTGTCTTGTCCGAAAAAAAGGGCCTTTCGCAAGATGTGCAGCGAGAAATGGGCAAGGGCGAGAAGGGATTCATGCACCTCTGGCGTTGCGGGGTAATCGATGACGAAACACTGACCGCAGTCGTGCGTGAAAACCTTCTGGCGTCGCCTTCGTTTATGCATTTGTCGTTGGTGCGAGCCATTGCCCAAGATTTGCCACGATTCGACAAATATGGGCCCTTCTTGAAACTGCTGGCTGAATCCGCGTCCTCGCCCGCCCTTCGTCGTGAACTCGCTTCCGCGGCGGTGCGATGGTCGCCCAACGAAGCCGCGACGGTTTTGACGCGAGCCTTGCTGACACACAAAGAAGACGACAACGATCCGATCATCCCGCAGCTGCTCTGGGTTGCCTACGAGAAGCAGATCGCGAAATCGCCCTCGACGGAACTCGACTGGCTTCGCGACAACACGAATGAACTGGTTACGAATTACATCATCCCGCGCGCCATGCGCCGCCTTGTAGCCACTGGAAAGGCCGAAGACCTCACGGCCTGCGTCAAATTCCTTGGCAACCTGAAGGATTCGTCCGCCAAATTACGAGCCCTGGAAGGTCTCGTTACCGCCATGCAGAACCGGCAGTTCGACGCGCCCGCGGAATGGACAACGGTGAGCGGCGCGCTGGCGAAGCAAGATAGCGTCGAAATCAAAGCCCTAGTCAACAAGCTCGCCATCAATTTCCGCGATGTGGAGGCCGTGAAACGAGCGCTCGCGGTGGCCGTGGATGCGGGCAAGACGGTGTCCGAACGCGTCGGGGCGATTCGAGATCTGGCGCTGGCCTATCCGGAGGCCGCCTTGGAGCCTCTGCAAAAATTGGCGACCTCAGAGCCCGTTGCCGAACTTCGCATCGAGGCGATCCGGGCGCTGGCCTCTTACAACAGCCCGGCCATCGCCAAGGGCCTGCTGGCGGGTTGGGCCACGCATCCGGCGAATATCAAGAACGAGATCATCAACGTCCTCGCCGGCCGCAAGGTGTGGGCGCGAGAACTTCTCAATGCGGTTGGCACGAAGCAGGTGGCGCGTACCGATCTGACCGACAACACCATCACGCGCATCCAGGCCCTCAAGGACAAGGAACTCGAAGCCCAGGTCGATAAAGTCTGGGGCCGTATTCGAGCGACGCCGGCGGAGTTGAACGAACTGATTAACAAGACCCGCGACCAACTTGGTGAAGCGCGGGCCTCGTTCGCCCGCGGCAAACTCGCCTTCGACAATCATTGCGCCAAGTGCCACAAGTTCGAAGGCCGAGGTTTCGAGGTCGGCCCGAATATCGAAGGGGCGGGCCGTGATATCGAGTATCTGCTCGTCAACGTCCTCGACCCGAACCGCGTAATCGGCTCGCCCTATTTCATGCGGACCATCACCAAGCTCAACGGCACGACGGAGCAGGGGCTTCTGCACGCCGAGGACGAGCAGACGATCACCATCAAGGCGGAAAACGCCGTCCTCAAGGTGATCGCCAAGAAGGATATCGAGGAGATCCGCATCCAGGAAAAGTCGCTGATGCCCGAAGGTTTCGGCAGCAACATCAAGATCCAGGAGTTCCGGGATTTGATTCGGTACACGATGGCTCATCCGTTTATGACGGATGTTGCAGTTTTCGAGGCACCGAAATTGTCTCCGGATTTGGTTGGCAAGTCGTATCCGTTTGTCGGTGTAACCGGCCGCATCGAAGTTTCGCTGGAGAGCCACGTTCAGATCCGGGCGACCGTGACCGCGACCGAAACCATCAAGACGAAATTGCTCCTCGGCATTCGGCCCGACGCCGTGGTGAAAATTAACGGTAAGGAGCATGCCGTCAAAGGGTCGCGCACCGAGCCCCGGCCGGACCAGGTGGCGATCGATGTCGAATTGTCAGAAGGTGAAAACATCATCGTCGTGGCATTCCGGACGTTCAATATCGGCGACGAGGGAATCAAGTTCCAAGCGCCGAACAAGGAAGCGGTTTATCTTCGCTTCCACGATCCCGATCGAAAATTGCGGTATCCGGAGCCGGATGACGAGAAGAAGTGAGTGCGATTTGATTGAATTTTCAAGCCCCGAGGCGAGGCT
>JAIOQJ010000319.1 GCA_021413475.1 Planctomycetota bacterium
CAGGTGGATTTGCTCGAGCGAAAAGGTCCTTGCACGGCGAAAAGAAAATCGGAAACCCGTGCTAGGAGACAGAGAACGAACGTCCCAATCTTTGCACCATAAAGAAATTTTTCCTAAAGAATCCCCGTGCTACTCTTCTTCTCTTCTCTGTGTTTCTGTGTCTCTGTGGTTCAAATGTATTTGGTCTTATTCCGGCTCTCCTGGGCTGTGCCTCCGTGGTTCATCTCTTTTTTCGGGAATAATTCCCCATCTCGCGCGTCGTGCTATTGACCCCACCCGCATGATCGATGTGGTGCCGGCCTGCGCCGCTCATTCTCTATCATCGATTGCGAACCTTGTGGTCCGCCCGAGAGTCTGGATGGTGTACCGTGTTTATTCCTCAGTTCACCCTGAATCAAACTCAAAAGAGGAAACCCCCGATGCAAGATACCGCTCTGGGATTGCTCGCCGGCGGCGCGGCACTTGGCCTCGTCGCCAGCATGTGGACGAAATTCAAAGGCATCTTGTGGCGGATCGTCGGCCTGCTCGTCCAGCGCGTCGAGATCCCGACCGAGCCTGGCCACGATGCCCTGGTCGCCTTCATGATCGGCAAGTTCCGCCGTTCGCGGAACTACGACAAAATGTTCGGAGCTAGCTGGGAATACCAGCGCGACGGGCGTTACGGACTTGTTCCCTACGAAGTTTTCGGCAACCGCACGCTCATCCTCTGGAATGGCTGGTTCCCCTTCCTCTTTTCCAATCAGGTCGAGAACAAGGCCTCCACGGGAAAGACGCCGACCGATCCATCGAGCGGCGGCGGCATGAAGATCTACTCGACCGTCACCTTCGTCCGCGGCACGCTGAATCTCGAAGCGATCCTCAAGGATGCCTGCGCGGCCCGCAACAACATTTCGTGGATGAACGAAGATCAAGAAGCTTCCACCAAGAACCGCTTTTGCATCCATCACGTGCCGCCCCGCGGCGACGGCAGCAATTCGGAGAACAGCAGCAGCGAAGGGCTCGCCTGGTACCAACAGGGGAACTACCGGCTGCTCGCGCACACGCCCGACCAGCTCGGCAAGGCCCGCACCAACAACGGCCGGGCCCTCGATAACTTGATCTTCCCGCAACGGGTCAAGGATCTGATTCAAGAGATCGAACTCTGGCGGAAGAGCAAGGATTGGTATCTCGCCAAGGGGATCCCGTGGAAACGCGGCTGGCTCATGTACGGCCCGCCCGGCACCGGCAAGACGGCCTTGGCCCGTGCCTTCGCGGAAGATCTGAACATGCCGATCTACGTCTACAATCTCGCGGAGATGAGCAACCACGATCTGATCAAAGCGTGGACCGAGATGCAGACGAACACGCCGTGCATCGCTCTGATCGAGGACATCGACAACGTCTTCCACGGCCGCGAGAACGTCGTCCGCCGGCCGAACATGTTCCCTATGATGATGCAGCAGGACAGGAAGGAGAACGAATCGAACGGCGACAAGGCCCGCAGCCCGTTCGCCTCGCCGTTGACCTTCGATTGCCTGCTCAACTGCCTCGACGGCGTCGAGCGTGCCGACGGCATCTTCACCGTCGTCACCACGAATGATCTGACCAAGATTGACCCCGCCCTCGGTCTGCCACGCAAGCTCCCCGATGGAGCGACCGAGTTCATCAGCACCCGTCCCGGTCGAATTGATAAAGCAGTCGAGTTGACCTACATGGAAGCGGCCGACAAGAAACGCATGGCCGCCCGCATCCTCGCCGAGTTCGAGGACGAGTATCAAGAGATGCTCGAATTCGTTGAGAAGTTCCCCGAGCTCCAGGAGACGCCGGCCCAGTTCCAGGAGCGTTGTGCCCAGGTCGCCCTCAGGCGCTTCTGGCAAGACACCGGCATGCGGCACCAACGGCAAAGCGAGCACGGCGACCGCGGGTTCTTCAACCGCGTGGCACATTTGCTGGCGGCGGATAGTAAGTGAGAGATGTGTTTGTCTTCGTAGGACGGCCTTCCTTGGCCGTCCGCATTTGTTTGGACGGCCAAGGAAGGCCGTCCTACGAAGACGCAAAAGCCATTTGCCTTCCGTCGAATCGATAGTACCCTTCGTGTTGGCCGGTCGCCTCGCCACACATCAACTTGGGAGGCCCAGATGCCCTAAAATGTCTCGAAATGTCCCAGTTCTAAAAAAATCTGGATGGCGATCCAGTAGATTCTTGTGGACATTTGAGCGTTTCGCGACATTTTTTCCTTCGAATTGCACGCCGCGGTTTTCTAAAATACTCGTCCATCACCAGGAGAGACCCGAATGAAAATCCAAGGCATCATCCCCCCCGTCGTCACCCCCTTCAAAGCCGATGAATCGCTCGATTTGCCGCGGTTGAAGCAGCATATCGATTGGCAAATTTGCCAGGGCGTCCACGGGATCTTCGTATTGGGGACGACCGGCGAGTGTTGTTCGCTCGACGAAGGCGAGAAGCAGGCGATCATCGCCGCGGCGGTGGCCCACGTCAACAAACGGGTGCCCGTTTTCGCGGGGACCGGGGCCGAGACGACTCGTGAAGCCATCCGCGTGACCAAGATGGCCGAGAAGGAAGGGGTGGATGGCGTTTCGGTCATCACTCCCTACTTCATCATGCCGAACCAGAACGAAATTGCCGACCATTATCGGCGGATCGCGGAACAGACCTCGCTGCCGATGGTGCTCTACAGCAACCCACCGACTTGCGGCGGATTGAAGATCGACCCGGAGACCGTCGCCCGGCTCGCCGAGATCAAGAATATCCGCGCCATCAAGGATTCCAGCGGCGACATGCAGAACTTCATCGAGACGGTGAAGCTCGTCCCCGAGAGTTTTTCGGTACTGATCGGCCGCGACACACTCATCTGTGCCTCGCTGATCTTCGGCGGCAAGGGGGCGGTCCCCGCGTCGTGCAACATCGCTCCGAAGCTCTGCGTCGACGTTTACAATCAATTCCAGAGCGGCGACCTCGAGGCCGCCAAGGCCACGCAAGCGAAGCTCACCCCCGTCCGCATGAGTCTGACGCTCGGCACCGCCCCGGGGCCGGTGAAAGTGGCGATGAAGCTGGTGGGCCAAGACGTCGGCCCCAGCCGTTCGCCCCTCGGCCCGCTGGCTCCGGACAAGCTTGAGAAAATGAAGGGGATGTTGAAACAAGCGGGGCTCATTTAAGAATGATTGAACCACAGCATGGAAGCTGCAACCAAAGCAAGAAGATGAGCCACAGAGGACACAGAGCCCACAGAGAAAGCAGGTTTTTATCGAATTTCTCTGAGTTCTCTGTGGCTCAATTTCTTTATCTTTTTGCTCGGGTCCTTCTGGCAAGCCGCCTGATAGATTTCGCCACTCGCACCCATCCCGGAGTTCCAATCATGTCCGGACCCTACATGCCGCTCGACCGCCGACAGATGATTGCCGCGTCCGCTGGGGCCCTGGCCGGGGCCGAGTTGGTTCGTGCCGATGCGCCGAAGAAGGCCGAGCGCAAACGCTACGCGATGAAGAAGTCGATCAATCAGTGGGCGTTTCCGTACCCCGAGAAGATGAATCTGGAACAGTGCCTGCGTCTGGCCAAGGCGGCGGGGTTCGACGGCATCGAACTCAATTACGATCTCGACAACGACCTCTCGCCGAAATCGGGCGCGAAGGAATACACCGCGATCCGCAAGCTGGCCGACAACATCGGCATCCAAATCAGCGGCCTCTGTTCGTTCCTGTTCTGGCCGTACGCCCTGACGAGCAACGACAACGCCAAACGCGGCCGGGGCTTTGAACTCGCCCAGAAGATGACGCAGGCGGCCCACGATCTCGGCGTCGAGAATCTCCTCGTGGTGCCGGGTGCTGTGCATATTCCCTGGCGAACCGACTACGAACCGGTACCCAACGACGTCTGCGACCAACGTGCCCGCGAGGCAATCGGCAAACTTCTGCCAATGGCCGAGAAGCTCAAAGTGTCGATGAACATCGAGAACATCTTCTTCAACGGCTACCTGATGACGCCGATGGAGATGGTCGATTTCGTCGATAGCTTCAAGAGCGAACGGGTGAAAGTGCATTTCGATACGGGGAACATCATGATGTTCCAGTTCCCCGAACACTGGATCAAGATCCTCGGCAAGCGGATCAAGAACGTGCATCTGAAGGAGTTCACCAAGAAGGGGACCGACACCTCGCTCGAATCGTTCCGCCCGCTGCTTGACGGCACAACCAATTGGCCGGCAGTCATGGAAGCGTTCGATCAGACGGGCTACCAAGGATATTTAACGTTCGAATACTTCCACCCGTACCCGCACTATCCCGAAGCTTTGATTTGGCAGACGAGCGATTCGTTGAATCGGTTGTTAGGGGTGAAGTGAGAAGCGAAGAAGACGGCCAAGGAAGGCCGTCCTACGTAGGACGGCCTTCCTTGGCCGTCTTCATTTCCCATGCCGCAACGCCTTCCCCGGCGTCGCCCCTGTGTGCTTCCCTTTCTCCAACACCACTTGCCCGTTGACGATCACGTACTCGATCCCCTCGTTGTAATGGAACGGATCGGTATACGTTGATTTGTCGATGACCTTGGCCTGATCGAAGATCGTGACGTCGGCGAAGGTTCCGGAGCGAAGCAGGCCGCGATCCATGATGCCGAGCTTGGCGGCATTCAGCGACGTCATCTTGCGGACCGCCTCTTCAAGCGTCAGCAGCTTCCGCTCGCGGCAATAGAGTCCCAGAACGCGCGGGAAGGTGCCGAAATTGCGGGGATGCGGATTGCCGCGACGGAGCGCTCCATCGATCGCGTAGGCCGAGCCGTCGGAGCCGATCGAACACCACGGTTGACTCATCGCCAGGGTCATGTCCTTCTCGGTGTGATGAGCGTAGACCGTCGGGATCGAGCCGCCTGTTTCGATGAGTATTTCGCAGAGGATATCGAGAGCGTCAGGCGGCGGCGTCTTGCCTTTGCTCTTCGCGTCGATGATGCGGTCGACCGTGAGGCCTTCGTAGGGACCCTTGCCGCTGACGAGCATCCTCTTCCAATCGCCACCGATGGCGGTGTAGTGGTTGTACCAGCCGGGGATTCCTTCGCGGATATCCTTCTTGATCTGATCGCGATCGCCGCTCTTGAGTCGTTCGAGCATCTTGGCGGTGCCGCCTTCGTGGGCCCAGGGGGGAATGATGCTGGCCAGGTCGTTGTTTCCCCGCGTGTACGGATAGACGTTGGCCTGGACATTCACTCCGCGAGAACGCGCATCATCGATCAGTTTGACGATCTCGTTCATTTTCCCCCAATACTTCTCGTCCGCAATTTTGAGGTGAATGATGTCAACGGGAAGGCCGGCTCGCTCGCCGATGGCGATAGCTTCCTTGATCGCATCCAAAACGCCAATTCCCTCGGTGCGAATATGCGACGAATAGATCCCCTTGTGCTTGGCGGCCACCTTGGCGAGTTCGACGATGTCGTCGGTCGTTGCCAATGAACCGGGCGGCATCATTAGCATCGTAGAGAGGCCGAACGCACCGTCTTTCATCGCCTCATCGAGCAAAGCTTTCATCTGGTTGAACTGCTCGGGTGTCGGCTTCGCGTGGGTCTTACCCATCACCCCTTCCCAGATGTTGTCGATACCGACATACGTGGCAACGTTGATCGAAACGCCCGACTTGTCGATCAGATCGAGATAACCGCCCAGTGTGGACCATTTCACGGTCTCGCCTTTGACGACGAAGCGTTTATCACCCAGGGCACCTTTGTATGGTCCGGCGGAATCTCCTTCACCGAGCACGTCGGTTGTCACTCCCTGGCGAATCTTGCTCTGGGCTTTGCCGTCTTCGAGCAAGAGATAATCGGAGTGCGAGTGCATGTCGATGAAACCCGGCGCGACCACGAGCCCTTTGGCATCGATCTCACGCTTCGCATCGCCCACGATCGCCCGGCCGACGGAAACGATCTTGTCCCCCTTGATCGCCAGGTCGCCGATAAACCACGGAGAGCCGGTGCCATCGACAATCTTGCCGTTGCGAATGACCAGATCGTACGCCGGATCGGCGGCAAAAAGCGAATTCGATAGTAGGAATATGGTGAGGATCGGCAGGTAACGAAGCATGATGCGGCTCGTGGGTTATTTTGGACAAGCACGATTCTATCCGATCCTTCACTCGCTTTCACGTCTTTCCCATTCTCGCACACGTTCAGTCGTGACTTGACAAGAAAGCTGTTCGATGCCATAGGTCGCCATTCGCAGGGGGGAAGTACGTCTCAAGGGCGCGGCTACCATGAAACTAGGCAAGTTATTAGGATTGGCGATGTTGATGCCGGTCGGCTGCCTGAGCACGCCGCCCGCCGACAATCCTCTTTTGCTGCGTCCGGACGCCCCAAGAACCTGCGAAAATCCTGTCCTTATCTCGCCGGGTACGCCGTCGCCGTCCGCTTATGCGGAGGTGTACGAGAAAGTGCTCAATGTTGTCGATGATTATTTTGACATCGCCTATACGAACCGCTACGACGGCCGAATTCTGTCGCATCCAAAAATCGCACCGGGGTTTGAAAGGCCTTTGGCCGCCGGCTCGCCCAACTTCTACGAGCGCGCACTGGCCACGATGCAGACGATGCGTTACCGCTGTCAGGTGCAAATCCGCTCGGCGGAACAAGGCGGCTATCTCGTACAGGTGATCGTCTATCGCGAGTTGGAGGATCTTGGCCGGCCGTCGCGAGCACCAAGTGGTTCCGTCTTCCGCGATTCGCCAACGATTGATCGACAATTCGAGGTGGTGGATCCGTCCATCCCGACGGACGGCGCATGGATTCCGAAGGGTCGCTCTGTCGAACTTGAGGACAAGATCCTCAAACAAATTCGCCGTTGCCAGTTTGAATAACCCGTTTAGCCGCTCCTCGTAGGTTTTACGGAGAAGAGCGTGCGCACATCTCCCGCCGATTTCGGTTGCAACTTCCGGCCGCTTGTTTACGATATTAAGCAACCTCATCCATTCGCAATCACGCCGGGGGGCTTTCGATGCTGAACTTTCATAGCCGCAAGCCTGTTCAATTTTGCGACGGGCTGACCCGCCGCGACTTCATGCGAGTTGGCACTCTGTCCGCTGGTGCAGTCGGCCTTACCTTGGCCGACTCGCTCCGTCTGCAAGCTGAAACGAAAACGCCTTCGAGCGATATCAATTGCATCATGCTGTTCCTCGTCGGTGGGCCGAGCCATCTCGATACCTGGGACCTGAAGCCGGATGCGCCGGAAAACATCCGCGGCCCGTTCCGGCCGATCAGGACCAATGTGCCCGGCATCGATATCTGTGAGCATTTTCCGCTGATGTCGCGATCGGCCGATCGATTTGCGCTGCTTCGTTCCGTCCATCATCAGGCGGCCCCGATCCATGAAACCGGCCATCAGTTGATGCAGACGGGTTATCTTTCGCGAGGCGGGGTCGAACATCCACATTTCGGCTCGGTCGTGTCCCACCTGAAGGGGCAAACCTCGGCCGAAATGCCGGCATCGGTGGTGCTGCCGAGGCCGATCGGTTACACGGGGGTCAGCGTCGGCCACGGGCAGGCGAGTGGATATCTGGGCGCTAAGCATGAGCCGTTCGTCTTCGAAGGCACTGACCCGGAACGCCTACAAAGCCGTGACGAGTTGATCCAGTGCGTCGATGACGCTCAGCGTGTGTTCGAAACTCGGCATCTGAATGATGCCGCCCAGGTTAAGGCGTTCGGCTCATTCTTTTCACCCCAGGCCAAGTCATCGTTTGATATCACCGCGGAGAAAGAGACACTGCGGAATCGCTACGGTCGAAATACTTTCGGCCAGGGTTGCTTGCTCGCCCGCCGCCTGGTCGAGAATGGCGTCCGTTTCGTCACCGTGAACATGTTCGACACGGTTTTCGACAACGTCACTTGGGATTGTCACGCCGACGGCGGATCCCTGGCATCGACCCTGAACGATTACAAGGAAACCCTCTGCCCCATGTTCGACCTCGCCTACACCGCTCTGCTCGAGGATCTCGCCCAACGCGGCATGCTGGAGAATACGCTCGTCGTGGCAATGGGCGAGTTCGGCCGCACCCCGCTCCTGAACGCCCGTGGCGGCCGCGACCATTATCCCGGCGTCTGGTCGATCCTGTTCGCGGGGGCCAACGTCGCGACCGGCCAAGTGATCGGTTCGTCGGATAAACATGGCGCGAATCCGCAAGATCGGCCGATCACCCCGCCCGAAGTAGCCGCAAGTGTATACAAGGGACTCGGCCTCGATCTCGATGCCCAACTCCCCAGCCCCGACAACCGTCCGGTGCCGATGGTCGAAGCCAACCCGATCGCGGGCTTGTTCAAATGATGCGGGCGGGAACATGCTGCCGCTCGAATTCAATCTGATTCAGATCTGGAGGAGTATTGTCGTCGGCATGCCAGCATGCTAGAATTTTCGAAGTTCGACTCAGGAGAGGTGGCTGAGTGGTCGAAAGCACCGCTTTGCTAAAGCGGCGTACGGGTCAAACTGTACCGCGGGTTCGAATCCCGCCCTCTCCGTGTTTCTTTCATGTCTTGTGTCGTAAGTAGTTACTGAGTAACTACTTACGATAAATAAATCCCTTTCGCGAACACTCCCTGGTGCACACGTGGTGCACGAAATGTGCACGGGAGTAAGTCCATGGTTTCGCGCCAAAAGACTAGGCGCACGCGTTTTCGCGTGGGCCGGGTGTCCGTGTATTTCCATCACACATCATGGTGGATCTACCATCGGGAAGGCGGCCGACAAGTTCGCCGCAAAGTGGGAAACAGCCGAGAGGATGCCGAGCAAGTCGCCGCCCAGATCAACGGCCAGCTTGCTGCTGGTGCACCGACTTTGCTTTCCTTCGAGCCGATCGGCATTCCCGAACTTCGACAGCAATTTCTTCAGTACCACGAACATGTTCTCAAGTCCTCGATCGCGACCGTCACTCGCTATCGAGCCGCCACCCAGCATCTCGAAAATTTCGCCGCGGGCGCAAGCCGACGGTGCCATGCCCACGAAGTCAAAGTCGATGCCTTGGCGACATATCTTCGGACGATCAAGGTTTCCCCAAACGGACACTCCCATTCCGCAAAGCGGGCACTTCGCGACAAAGGGGTGCAATTTATCCTCGAAACCTGCCGGTCCATGTTCGGCTTCGCGGCCAAGCGTCGACATCTTCCTCCATACGCCGGTAACCCGTTCGCGGAACTTCCTCTGGATCGACTGAAGATCGAGGACGCCAAGCCGATCTTTGTTTTCGATGCCGACACGGAACTAGCTTTTTTCCAGAAGGCAGATGCTTGGGCGTTTCCGATCCACTTCACACTCGCAAAAACCGGCCTGCGTGTCGGCGAACTCGTTCACTTGCTCATCGAAGACATCGACCTGGATGGCGGCTGGCTACACGTCCGGAACAAGACCGAACTCGGTTGGCGGATCAAAACCGGCACCGAACGCAGAGTTCCCCTTTTATCCGAGGTTATCTCCGTTCTACGCCTCGTCATTGGCAATCGTGTGGCCGGTCCGGTGTTTTTACGCGAACGCTTTCGTGATGGATGCTTACCGGAGTTAGTAGGCGGCCGTCGTGAATTGGAACGTGCGTGCGCACAACGGGAACGGCAATCTGGCGGCGCATTGTCACGCAATGAGCGCCTTCAGATCGCCCGCGGCGTCTGGCGCGACGCTGGCACGATCAAAGCCGATCGGATCCGCATCACATTCGTGCGTGTCATGAAGGCCATTGGGAAGCCCGAAGCGACTTGCCCCAAATCATGGCGGCACACGTTCGCTACGCTTCTGCAAGACGCCAACGTCGATCCCTTGATTCGGCAGATCACACTGGGACACAAACCGACAGCCAGCACCGGCCTCGGCATGACGGGTAATTACACGCACACCCGACCAGGAACGCAACGCGAACAGATTGAAAACGCTCTTCGGCGCTGGCCGAAGTCGCTAAAACTCGCCCTCACTTTCAAGCACGGAGGCTAAACATGCACTTGTCCATTCCCTTGATCCCCAAGCACAAAGACGGTGTCTTGCGGGTGCTGCTGCCAGGTCGAATTTCGACGCCGGAGCAGGACATCCAGAGCATCGACTCGCAATACCTGGACGACGAGACATGGCTACGAGAGAATTACCGCGGCCCGGTCGATATTCGCCACTTTGGCGAACAGGCCAGCGGCTGGCTGGCTGACCGCGGGACCATGCAACAGGTCGAACGCATCATCGAAGCCGGAGGCTGTGACGCTGTCGTGGTCTCCGAGCTCCGCGAAATTTACCGTAACCCCGCCTTTCACTGGAAATTCGCGCATCTGTGCGTGGACAACGAGGTACGCCTCATCTCCATTGCGGATGCTGTCGATACCGCGCAGGATGATTGGGAAACCCACATGCACATCGCTTCGCTGCGTGCAGGTTTGGCAGTTCCGGAAATCCGACGACGCGTTCGCCGAAAGGCAACCTACTCGTTCGAACAAGGCGGCATGGTTCTTAAGGTGAGATTTGGCTATCGAAAGCTCTCGAAGGAAGAAGCGGCGTCCGGGCAATTCGGCACCCCAGGTCTGAGGATTGCCAAACTCCCGGAATGGACTCCGATCAT
>JAIOQJ010000320.1 GCA_021413475.1 Planctomycetota bacterium
GATTGGACTCGTTCGGAAAGTCCGACCAACCGTGCTTCAAGCCCTGAGCCATCGGCTTTGTGGAGAAGCACTTCATGGTAACCGGAAACCGCGAGATACTTGCCGTCCGGTGAGAACGCCACGGCCGTGACGACCGGCGGCGCGGGATAAACGGGCGGATGCTCGGCATCAACGAGGGGGGCTTTCGCGGACGACGGCGTGTCGTCGATCGCCCCCTGCGTGATCCAGTCGCTGATGAGTTTGACCTGCGGTTCAGAGAGCGGTTCCTTGCCCCGCGGCATCTCCGCCTTGCCGTCTTTTGCCTTGATTAGCTCGACCAGAAAGCTATTCGCCGGCTTGCCGGGGACGATGCCCGCCTTGTCGCGATCACCCTTCTTCAGCAGGTCGTCGTATGCCGTCATGTTGTATCCGCCGCCCGCCTTGGCGGGCTGATGGCAACCCTGACAGTGCTGCTGAAAGATCGGCCGGACTTCTTTGTAGTAGCTGATTTTCTCGCTCTTCGCGTCGGCGGCGAAAAGAACGGGAGCGAAAGCCAAAAGACCAAGCAAAGAAGCAAAAGTGCGCATCGCGGACATCCTTCGAACGGAGAGCAGGCGGGAAAAGGCGTGTAGATAATCTTAGCCGGGAGGATGGGGGTTTGACAGAAAAATACGTTCCCGGTTAGCCGCGACGCGCAGGCTTCCGGAGTGGAGCGCTCCGCCCCCCGAAATGCGTGACGATCCAGCGAGGGCCAAAGCGCTCCGCTCCGAAGACTGCGCGTCGCGCCTAACCAATTGCACGAAAAAAACCGGGCCGCAAGGACCCGGTTTCGATTTGGATGGTAGTGTTCACTCGCGATTCGCTTTCAGCGAAGTCTCGATCGGTTTTCGATGGCATTCCGGCACCTCGGCAAGATTTTCGTAGCTCGTCGAATCCTTGCCATCCTTGACTACGATCAAGTCGGGCACTGGCATCCCGTCCTTCATGCGGCCGGTGACTTTGTAGCTCACGTCGTTCTTGCTTTGCGACATCGTGAACTTGCCATTCACGTTCGACCAGGAACTCGAAGCTTGTTCGTTGAATTCGAAATTCCCCTTCGGGAATTCCACCGGCATCTTCGGCATCGCGTAGTAATCCCGCAGGAATTCCGCCGGGATGAACGGGAAGTCGGTGCGGAATCGCCAGATCTCGCAGCGGGGTTGGGCTCGCGACGGGAACCCTTGCACGCCGAGGTTGATTTCCTGGTTCACTCGCTGCATGTCGCGATTCAGTTGTTCGGCAACACCTTTCGGGAAGTTTGGCAGTTCCGGCATCGGGAAGTATACCGGAGTTGGAAATTGCGGGCTCGGCTCGCGGGCCGAAGCCATTTGGGCGGAGAAAGCAATCGTCAGGCCGGTCAGCATGGTCATTATCGTTTTCATCGGAATCGCTCCGTTTGATTTCAAAAGTATGTTGGAAGATGGATCGAGTGTTGGATCATAGGCCGCGGAGGGACGTTGATGAGCGATCGCGTCCCTCCGCGGAGTGGTTCAAGGGAACGTTCGGCTGAAGCCGCGATTGTAAGTCTGGCGGTTGACATTGCTGTAGCTGCCGCCAATCACACCGCTGGGGCCATCGAAGTTCCAGTTGCCGTTGTTGAAGTTCGAACGGCTGCCGCTGTTGTTCGCGTACACACCCGATCCGGAAGGGCCGCTGTAGGAACCGGAGTTCGAGTTCCAGGTCCGAGCACTGCCGGCCCCGAAGGACCCACTGAAGACTCCGTTCGGAGTAACCGCATTGATCCCGACGCTGCCCCACTGGGCCGCCGAACCGGATCGCTGTGTGTTGCTGAACGACCCGCCGGGGCCGTATCCGTATGAAGAACTCGTACTCGAGGAGAAGCTGCTGCCCGAGTTGAAGACGATGGTCGTCTGAGCCTGTGCTTTCGATTCCAAACTCAGGAACATGGCGAATGCGGCGACGGCCGAGAGGAGGATGGTTTTCATCGGTCTATTCCTTGTATGGTGAGGATTCCAGTTGTCCGCGGTCGGGGGCTCGCCATCCCTAGATGACGATAAGTTGTTATTCCCCTTCGTTTTGCATCATGCGGTGTTTGGCATTCCCTTCGAGACATTGACGCGAACGAAGAGAAAGTTTGCGCTGACCTGGCAAAAAATGCGGAATAGATTCAAGTTCGACCGTAGGAAAGATGGGTATCGAGTTTTCGGCAGTAGTTCGTAGTGACCCGCTTTAGCGGGTCTGAGCACCGAGACCCGCTAAAGCGGGTCACTACGAACAAAGATCGGGAGCAATCAAGATGCGCTTACTTGGAGCGATTATCCTTGTAATTTCTCTGGTTCAACCGGCCGGGGCACAATTGCGGAAGAAAGAAGGAACGACGATGACGCAGGAACAGGCATCGGCCTTTGCAAAGCTTGCGCTCAAAGGCTTGCAGAAAGAGTACCCGAACAAGCCGGCGGATGTCTTGAACGAGGCGAGCGACATCAAGAGCCCGAAGGCGATGCACCCCGCGTTTTACGGCTGTTTCGATTGGCACTCTTCCGTTCACGGGCACTGGATGCTCATTCGCTTGCTCAAGCAGTTTCCAGACCTGCCCGAGAAGAAGCAGGTCCGCACCATCCTCAGCGAGCACCTGACGGCCAAGAATCTCCAGGCCGAGGCGGACTATTTCGCGCGGCCCAATTCGCAGTCATACGAACGCCCCTACGGTTGGGCCTGGCTTTTGAAACTGGCCGAGGAACTGCATGGTTGGGACGATCCCGACGCCAAGGAGTGGTCGAAAAATCTGAAGCCGTTGACCGACATCATCGTCGCTCGTTACCTCGCGTACTTCCCCAAGCAGACATACCCGATCCGCAGCGGTGTTCATTCCAGCACGGCCTTCGGCCTTGCGTTTGCCCACGATTACGCGCGGGCGGTCGATCACAAGGCGTTACGAGAATTGATTGAGGAACGTAGTCGTGCTTACTACGCGAAAGATGCTGGCATCCCCGCCAAGTGGGAGCCGGACGGGGCCGACTTCTTCTCGCCGAGCCTGATGGAAGCCGATCTGATGCGGCGGATCCTCGCCGCAGCCGACTATCGCGACTGGCTGAGCAAATTTCTGCCCGATCTGGTGAAAGGAGAACCGAAGAATCTGCTGGAGCCCGCGAAGGTGTCCGATCGCACCGACCCGCAGATCGTGCATCTGGATGGATTAAACTTGAGCCGAGCGTGGTGCATGCGCAGCATCGCCTCCAGCTTGCCCCAGGATGATCTAATTCGCAAGGCGCTGACCGAGTCCGCCAAACTCCACACGGACGCCGCCCTTCGCCACATCGCCAGCGGCGACTATGCGGGGGAGCACTGGCTGGCGTCGTTCGCGGTGTATTTGCTGTCTTTGCCGGAGTAGAAGGAACGGCGAATCCCCGAGCGCCCCTTTTTCGTAACAAATCACCTTTTTTGCGTAACAAAATGCCCCTTTTGCGTAACAAAACATGAGTCATTCGTAACAAAATGTCCCTTTTTCGTAACAAGAAATGCCCCATTCGTAACAGGGGGTGTCCGTGTTACGTGTTACGAATCGTCAATCGCCCCAGCGGAATCACTTCCGCAATCTGTTCGCGAGTTCGCTGATCGCTCGCTCTTGCTCCGGCGTTTCGATCGAACCGGGCCGGAGACTGCGGACGTGGTTGATGGCGTCGCGGGCACTCATCCCTTTGCTGACGTGATAGGCGGCCAGAACCGTGCCCGTGCGGCCGCGGCCGGCAAGGCAATGAACGTTCACGCCCATCGACGACGTTCTTGCTTGTTCGATCACCGTGAGACATTTATCGAATTGTTGGGGACTGGGGGCTTCGAAATCTGGAACCGGTACGTGGACGAGCATGAGGCCCGCTTCGTCGATCCAGCGGCGTGATGGTGGATTCTCTGTCAATGAGAGGAGGATGTCGATCCCTTCTTTTCGCAGCCATGCGAGTTCCTCCGCGTCGTAAGGCATCGCCGACGAGGCCAGGAAGGGCGGATCAATCCAGGAAAAATCGGCAGGTGGCGTCATGTCACAGGGTTCAAGTGGAGGATCGTAGAGGTTTCTGGCCGAATCGCACTCGCAAGTTGCTTGCTTGCTGCCAGACCTTGGGATCGGTTTCGAGAAAGTCGATCAGGTTGCCGGTAGAGACGCCAAGCAACTTGGCCGCATCGCTGACCCGACATTCGACGGCGACCAAGACATCGAAGACGATACCCACCGTCGGCCAAAAAAGCGGGTTCCTCGCCCCGAGGTTCAATCTTCCATCAGAGCCGCGAGCTTCTAAATAGTCGGGAAACAGAGCAATCGCCGCCGGCGTCAACGATTCGGTCGGAATCACTTCCCGAAGTTCAAGATAGAGCGCATGCCGCAACCTTCGCAAGGCCTTTGCCTTGTTTTCGTGCTGCGAACGGCTCTCCTCGGCAATAACGATTAAACAGCTCGGCACGTGCCGCAGGCGCACGGCCGAGCTAGTCTTGTTGCGTTTCTGCCCGCCGGGCCCGCTGGCCCGGTAGGTATCGACCTCGCATTGCTTCAGCAAGCTCTCGTCGCTGAGATGCGTCCAAGCGGAGCGGCGCGAAGCTTGCATTCGGCAATCCTACACTTCCAGTTTCCACGGAGCCCGATACTCCCGGCTGAGCATTTTGTTCGCACTGTCGTCGCCGAGGAATTTGCGTGCGATCGGATCCCACTTGAGCTTCTTGCCCGAACGCAGAGCAATCACGCCAAGGTGGCAGACGGTGACGGAACTGGCTCCGATCTCGACGTCGCAGATTGGCTTCTTCTTGGATTTGACGCAATCAAAGAAGTTGGCCATGTGGCTGATGGGTCGGCCGTCGTACAAGTTCGGATCGACCTTGATGGGCTCGGCGAGCAGCTTCTTGTCGCTGGCGACGATCATGGAACGACTGACGAAGATATTACCACCTTCGCCGATGAACAGGATGCCGTTTTCGTCCGGACCAACCAAACGCGGCTTGGTGTCCTTGCCGATCATGGGAACCTTGCCATCTTTGTTGAACATCTCCCCCGCGTTGGTGCCGCCGCCGCTCATGGCGATCACTTTCGTGCCATTCGCGTAGGTATACTGCACCTTGAAATTCGGGTGGCAGTTATACGCGGTCGGGTCTTTGGACGGCGCATCGGCTTCGAGGGTTTCGATGGCAATTGGGCCGTTACCATCCATGCCGAGCGACCATTGGGCAATGTCGAGATGGTGAGCCCCCCAATCGGTCATCTTGCCGCCGCTGTACTCGTAGAACCAGCGGAATTCGTAGTGGCAGTTCGTGTTCTGGCCGTCTTTGCTGAGCAAGTAATCGACATTCGCGGTCGGCCCGAGCCAGAGATTCCAGTCGAGCGTCTTCGGTACGGGGGCCTTGGGAATTGGACCACTGACCGGGTTTTTGCCGATGCGGCATTCGATGGTCTTGATCTTGCCAATGCGATTCGTGCGGATCAACTCGGCCGCGAGCCGGAACATGCCGTTCATATCAGAGCGTTGCTGACTTCCCGTCTGCAAGGTTCGGCCGGTTTCCTTCACGACTTTGCGAAGGGCCTCGGCCTCGGCGACCGTAAGCGTCAACGGCTTTTCCAGGTAGACGTCTTTGCCGCGCCGCAAGGCTTCGATGGCAACGAGGGCATGCCAGTGATCGGGGGTGGCGATGGTGACGGCGTTGATGTTCTTGTCATCGAGCAAATTGCGATAGTCGGGGTAGCCGACCACATCTGAGAAACCATCTTTCTTCATCATGTCAAGGGCGTTCTTGAGATGGCCGGTATCGGCATCGCAAGCGGCAACGTACTGGACGCCATGAATCGCCTTGGCTGCACCGTAGATCGCCCGACCGCGACTCTTCGGACTACCGATGCCGATGGCACCCATGATCATGCGATCGGCGGCGGAGACGGTTTTCTTTTCTTCGACCTTGGCCTTTTCTTGCGCGGCAATCACCTGGGCGGCGTACCAGCCCGGCATTCCCGCGGCCGTCAATCCAGCCATGGACTGCGAGATGAATCCACGCCGCGAGAGGGTTCCTCGATGCAACATATTGGCTTTCCCCTGGAGAGATAGTTTCGAGCGGACGATCTCATCTTAGCGACCCAGAAGCCCGACACGGAAATGAAAACGTGAGTTTTTTAGACACACCCTGCCGGGTAGGAAAAATAATTCAATCGAGAGTCTGAAGACGGACCTGAAATCGTTTGCATTCGCCGAAGGTTTCCGTCATTCTTAGAGGAGTCCTGTCAACACGTTAAATGCGGGGGCGAAGGGCGATGCTCTCTCTTTCAGATCAATCCGGATCGCTCGCGGATCGCATCTCGCGACGGGAATGGCTTCAATTGGGCGGCCTGAGCACCCTGGGGCTGACTTTGCCGGACGTTCTGCGCGCCAGCGAAACGCCGACACCGCGGCCAGACGCGGCACCCAAATTGTCGAGCGACCTTGGCTCCACCTTCGGAAAAGCGAAGAACGTCATCTATCTCTGGCTGCAAGGCGGTCCGCCGCAACACGAGACGTTCGACCCCAAGCCCGATGCCCCGGCGGAAATTCGAGGCGAGTTCAGGCCGATCGCCACCAATGTGCCGGGAATCCAGTTTTGCGAACTGCTGCCCCGCACGGCAGCGATCGCCGACAAGCTGGCGATCGTGCGTTCGCTGTGCACGCATACCGACCTGCATGACGCCAGCGGCTACTGGGTACTGACTGGGTATAAATACCAGGGGCGCGAGTCGCGGATGATCAATCGTCCCACCGACTGGCCGTACCTCGGCTCGGTGATTCGGATGCTGGCCCCCAGCGAAACGTTGCCATCCTA
>JAIOQJ010000321.1 GCA_021413475.1 Planctomycetota bacterium
ACAAGAAATGGCTCTTCTATCTGGACGTGACCAACAGCAAGCTCGGCCAAATCGATGCCGCGACCGGGAAGGAAACCAAATCGATCAAGGTCGAAGGCGATCTTTTGACGCTGAGCCAGGACGGGAAGTCGTTGTACGTCGCCGGCACGACGAGTTCCGGCAAAGGAAGCCTTCAGGTTATCGACCCGATCACGCTGGCGATCCGCAAGGCCGTCGTGCTCGATCTGGCCCCGTTCGCCATCTCGGCGGGCTCGGGCGTGAATCTCTTTATGTCCGGAGCGCCGGAAGGCTTTACCAGCATCGCTCAAGTCGATACCGAACAAGGGACCACGAAATACCTCGCGCCGATCCAGGGCGGCTGGCAACTTCAATGGCTCCCCGGCCGAATCGTTGCTTATCCCAACACCGCCGCGACGGAACTGAAGTCGCTGAAACTGCCCGTCGATCCAAAGAAAATGCCCGACTGGGAAACCATCGCGGTTGCGAACACCAACCCCGTAAACGGCCCGCCGCAAGTGACATCGGACGGCAAGTTCCTCATCGCCCGCTCCGGCACCGTCCTGAACGCCACCGACCTGAAACCCGCCGCCAAGATCGACGAGTTCTTGTCCCTCTCGATCGACGCCGAAGCGGGCACGGCCTTCGCCCTCAACACCAGCGGCTGGCTCAAGGAATACAGCTACCCCGACTGGAAAGAGAAGACGAAATGGAAGCTACCGCTGACGGCCTATCAGGTCGCTCACGACGGCAAGACGGGGAAGCTCTTCCTGAGCGTCGTCGACCCCGAGACGATTCGGACGCGGCCGCGGGCGAAGGGGTTTGGCGATGTGTGGGTGGTGGAGGTGAAGGATTTGGGGAAGTAGTGCTTCTTAGTCTTGAGGAACACACCTTCCACCCTGATGCGTAACAAAACGCCCTTTATTCGTAACAAATCGCCCCTAATTCGTAACAAAACGTTTCTAATGCGTAACAAAACGCCCGTTATTCGTAACAGAAAAAGGGCCATTCGTAACAGGGGGTATCCGTGTTACGTGTTACGAATGGCGAACGGAAACGGTTTTACTAAACATCAATAGCCGTGATTCGATTTTCGGCATCAACTCACCTGATTCAAAGCCCCTCGCGCCTGTTCCCGCCCCGCGTCACTCAACCACAACAACTCATCGCGAACAACCACTTTCTCCCGCCCCAGCGCTCGCCGCACCACTTTCCCCAAATCACGAGGCCGCCAGCGTAGATGTTCGTGTAGCCCATCCAGCCGGCTCTCGTCCGCTTGTTCGGGTGTGCCTTCATGTTGAAGCAAATGAATCAGCAACATGGTTTCAAAGAACTCACGGCGTTGTTTCATCCGCCTTGTGGCTTGCACGATCAGACCACGCTCGGGGGCGGCGATGAATGTCACAGCAAACTGGACGCCGAGGACCGTGGCGACCGCGCCGGCGATGTTGATGTCGAGCCGTTGGGCGATCAACGTGCCGATGACCGCGCCGAGCGACGCGATTACGGCGCTCAGCAACAGCATGCGAGAAAGACGATCGGTCAGCAGGTACGCCGTAGCACCGGGGACTACCATGAAGGCGACGACCAGCACCGGGCCGACGGCTTCGAACGCGGTGACGGCCGTGAGCGACACGAGCCCCAACAGAGCGTAGTGCATCAGGATCGGGAAGAAACCGAGCGTGGCGGCCAAGGCGGCGTCGAAGGTCGCGATCTTCAGTTCCTTGAAGAAGATGGCGATAAACGCGGCGTTCACGATCACCATACCGGTCATGATCCAGCGCGAAGTCATGCCGACGTCGTAGGGGCCGATGATCAGACGTTGCAGCGGGGCGAGTTCCGGGATGCCGAAGAAAACCCGGTCGATATCGAGGTGCGTGTTCTTGCAGTAGAGCGACGCCAGCAGGATGCCGAGCGCGAACAAGGCCGGGAAGACCAGGCCGATGGCAGCATCCTCTTTGACGAGCCGGCTGCGGGCGAGCATCTCGACGATCGCCACCAAGGCCAACCCGGACAGGGCCGCCCCGATGATCAGGGCGATCGACTGCAAGTCGGCGGTTAACAGGAACGCGATGACGATGCCGAGCAGAAGCACGTGGCCAATCGCGTCGCTGAGGAGGGCCATCCGTTTCAGAACCAGAAACACGCCGAGCAGCGAGCAGGCCATCGCTGTGAGCGTGAGCATCAGCAAGATTTCGATCGAATCGGGAATCACGTCGCACGGCCCTCCAGCGAGACGTTGCCGGAAGGGCGCGAGCGGAGCAACCGCCAACCGAACGAGAGGATCACGAAGCCTATGGCACACAGCACAATCGTCGGCCCGGTGGGGACGATTCGGCCGGGGCCGCTCAGTTCGTCGCTGAGGACCGTGCCCATGATTCCAGACGCGGCCCCGAAGCAAGCGGCGAGCAACACCATGATTCCCAGCCGATTCGACCATTGCCGGGCCGCCGCCGCGGGTGCGACGATCAAGGCACTCATGAGGACGACGCCGACGCTCTGCAAACCGATGACGATAGCAATCACGAGCAGCCCCGTCAAAAGGAGATCGAGCAATCGCATCGGATAGCCGAGACTGGCACCGTATTCGGGATCGAAACTCAAGAGCTTCATCTCCTTCCAGAACAACATCAGAATCAGGAGAGAGATGCCGCCCATGATCGCGATGGCACGGACATCGGCTTCGAGCATGGTGGCGGCCTGACCGTAGAGGTACCGTTCGAGGCCAACTTCGGAAGCGTGATTGATATTGTTCTTGCGGATGTAGGTCATCAGCACCAGGCCGAAGCCGAAGAAGACCGCCAGCGAGCCGCCCAAGGCACTATCGAAGGGGACTCGCGAATGGCGAACAATTCGCGACACGACGAGCGTCGCCACCCAGCCCGCGAGAGCGGCACCGACGATGAACAGGATCGGGGCTTTGCCGAAGAACAAGAAGGCAATGGCGATTCCCGGCAAGGCGGCATGGGAAAGGGCGTCGCCGAGCAAGCTCTGGCGACGCAACACCGCGAACGAACCGAGGGCACCGCTGACGAAGCCGAGCAAGGCCGTCCCCAGCGACACCAGAACGAGAGTGGAATTGTCGAAGAACCGCATCATCCGTTGGCCAACTTCGTCCAGAGAGCCTTGTACTCCTTGAGGAAGGCCAACCCGGCATCAACGCTCGGCGGCGTCTTGCCGACTTCGATCATCGGGTAGCGATCGTAGTTGTTCTCACGAAGCAGGCGGAAGTGTACGTCTTGGCATGAGCGGGAAGCGATGTACCGGGTCCGTGGACTTCGACGCAGATTTCGATCCCTGCGTCGGCGGCCGCGTTGCCGCAAATCTGGAGCGATCTGCCAATCTGTTCGAGCGTTTTCTCAATCGGTACGTCTTTGGGTAAGCCGTTGGGCCGCACCTTGACGCCGCGCCCGCCGAGGTCTTTCACCAGATCGCAAAATCGCTTGCAATCTTCGATGTGCTTGGCGACGACTTTCGGATCGGGCGAATGAAACTCACAGACGCTGCCGCAGCCCCAGAAGACGATACCGCTGTCGGCGAATTGCTTCTTGACATCTTTGCGTGCATCCGCACTCAAGCTCGGCTCGACGCCATGGGCGTGGGTCGTTCGGCACTCAACGGCGGCGATGCCGACTTCCTTGCAAACCTTCAGAACGGTCGGCAGATCCCACTTCGCGGCGGTGTTGTACGTGACCAAACCAAGTTTGAATTTCAGAGGTTTCGCTTGCGCGTCGGCCCAGGCGAAACCGCCCATTGCAGTGGTCGCGGTCGTCGCGGCAGTGGCCAGGAATTGTCGGCGGCTCGGTGTGATCATGTCATGCTCCAGTGAATGGATCCTTTCGGACATCTTCTGCGCTGGCGTGCGAAAAGCAAGCGATTTCTTGGGGCAACGCTCGAAAAATCGCTGCCAACTTGGGCCTTGAAGAGGCCAGATTGGTTAGCCGTCATTTATTCATCAACTTCATCAAGCACTGGGCCGGATGGCCAGTTGCACGATAAAGTCGGAATTGAGCCCGATTGAAATCGGCCACGGCCTGGTGATAATCGCTGTTCGCCTGGGCCAGGGCTTGCAGAGCCGCAACGACCTCCTGTGGACGAACCACGAGGATGAGCGTGTTGCCGACTCTTCGCGTCTGAGCCAGACCTTCCATGTTTTTTTGCAACGATTCAAGGGCGTCCCTTAACGCCGGCTCGGAGGCCGTGACCCGGTCGCGGGAGGAAATGACCTGGGCCTGGGCCTGGACGATTTCAGCGGCGATGCGGTCCTGAACTTTCAAGAGTTCGTAGAGGGCAATTTCGCGTTCCGCTTTGCGTTCATCGATACGGGCTTTGTTGCCGAGGCCGAAATTCTGGAGTTCCCAAACGACCTGGGCATCGTAATCGAAACGGCTCTGCATGCTGCCGATGTTGGTGCCGGGGCCGCCGCCGAATGCTCCGTAAGCGAGCGAACCGCTCGGATTGGTGCCGACGCTTCGCAACAACAAACTCGGCACGAGCGGCCGTAGTTTTTCTTGTCGCAGGCGTTGCAGAGATGCCTGTACAATGGCCTGATTGGCGGCGAGTTCCGGCCGTGATGTCAAACCGATGGCGATCAAGTCATCCAAGGCAATAGCGGGTTCGATCAAACGGATCGTCATATCGGCTGGTTCGATCGGTTCCACGACGGCGGCGGGATCGAGTCGGAGCAACCGCACCAATTCCGCACTCGCTGATCGCCAATTTTCGCGGAGCGTCGCGAGTGTCTGCAATCGGCGGGCGAGTTCGACTCGCGACCGAGTGGCTTCCATCGGCGGGGCCAGGCCTTCCGCGAGTTGCTTGGTGCGCCGCACCAGTTCCTCGGCCTCTTTCACGACCACGAGCGCCCCAGCGAGTTCTCCGCGAGCTTGCTGAACCAAGAAATAGGCCTCCGCCACCGCGAGGGCCATGTCGTTGTTCACGGCACGAAAGTTCGCACGGCGAGCGGTTAAATCCTGACGGGCGGCCAACGGCGCGAAGATCGCGTCATTCAAGCCGAAAACGGCATTGGCGCCGCCACCGACCATGACACTGCTGCGCGATTGATCGACGATGGCACCCTGAAAGTTTTGGACCACGCCTTGATGACGAAACCAATCGGCTCCCACGATGATTGAGGGGGCCCAGAGAAATTTAGCTCGATCGTATTGGGCCGCGGCGATACGCACTTGTTGGCTGGCAATCTGCACATCTAGCGGCCGAACGTTTGCCAGTTCGAAGGCCGTGGCCAGGTTGATCGGCAATACGGCAGGGGCGTCGGCTTTGGGTGGTATCGTGAACGGGACTGGTAGATCCTTCGGCACCGTCACTTCGTTTGAAACCTGCAGAATCACGGGGGCCGACTTGGGAACCGACGATTTCCACTGGACCTCGACGACACGCGGCAACTGGGGAGATTGACCGCGCGCACTGGTTGCCAGAAGCAGAGAAAGGCCCAGCAATTGGAACGCCCGCAAGTTCATCTAGTTTCTCTCGGAGGATGCCGTAATTCGAATATCGACCGAGAGACAGCCGTGAGTTTAGGCAAACTTTGCGGATTGTGAGGATTGTGACGAGGCACATGCAAATCTTGGAGTTTCTCACTCGCCTCAGCCCAATCGATGATAGGATTGAGGCGAGTTAAACCCATTTCGTTGCGTGAATTTCGCACACCCTGGCTGCAACGAAGAAAAAGGGGTCGGAAGCGAATGGCATTCGGATAAGGACGAACAAGTCGGGCATTGGCAAAATACGAAATCTGCGTGGCTGCCTATTTTGCCCGACATGACGATTCCGAGGCAATCTGCCCTTATCCGAATGCCATTCCATCCATCCCCCTTTTATTAACTTTATCGCCTCCGCTTTGTCAAAAGACTGCCAATCGCGGACTGGAGGCTTTCCCAGGTGGCGGGCTTGGGCAGGACGTGGTCGACGCCCGCGGCTTCGCATTGTGCGCGGTGCGTTTCATCGGCATAGCCCGTGATGGCGATCAGCACTTTGTCTTTAAGGTGCTCGTCTTCACGAATAAATCGTGCGAGATGAACGCCATCCAGTTCCGGCATTCCAAGGTCCAGCAAAATGACGTCCGGAAGAAATTCTTTCGCGGCCTCAAAACCTGCTAACCCGTCGTATGCGACTTGAGCCTTGTAACCATGTGCGCGGAATAGACAACTTAAAGTGTTCGCCGCGTCGCGTGAATCATCAACGATGAGAATTCTAGGTAATAAGCAGTCGGAAGCAGAATTCCGACTTATTTCAAGCTCTTTGCATGATCTTGATATTCCCATGATCGTTTCCCCGGAAATGCATCATACGCTTGCTGTGTGAGAAAAGGGGCATTTCATTCCGCACTTCGATAAGCAAATTCCGGGCCATTGACGACGGCCACCTGAAATTTGCGGATATTGAGCGACTATTAGTGTGACTCAGATAGACTAACCAATTGCAATGTTACACTCGATGCGGACAAGATTGCAAGTTCCAGTGCCAGATCGCCCCGAGTGACGTCGCGGTGAAATCGACTCGAAGACGAGAGTCGGAGCAGAGATCGACTTAGAATGTGCGAACCCAATCCGACGTGAGAAACGCGTTTGATGAACACGTTTACCCCCGCGATTCTGAACTTGGCTCGGCAGCTCATCGCACTGGAGGCGGCCCGCCCTCCTACCGATGGTCTGGTCGGTCCGGCGACACGCGCTTGCGACAAATTGTGAATGCCGCTGACAAAACTTGCGGGGGTCGCGGGCTTTCGGTCTCTCATATCCCGGGCCAAGGCACTCGCCACGGCCGATGTGGCCTGGCTCGACTTGGTGCAAATTCGAGCGGATGGATCGCTTGAAAATTTCGATGCGGTTAGCTCTCAACAAATTCCCGTCCAGGGAGTGGATGCGGGAGTTGCGATTGTTGCTCAATTACTCGGCTTGTTGGTGACTTTCATCGGCGAACCGCTGACGCTGCACCTCGTGCGCGACGCTTGGCCCAACGAATCGTTGATCGGATTGGCTACGGAAACTGGGGACAAATCATGAACTCGGAAGACAGAGTAGCGATCCAGAAATTGCCGACCGGTGTGCCAGGCCTCGACGAAATCCTGGGCGGTGGACTGCCCGAGTATTCGTTCAATATCATCGCGGGCGCCCCCGGCGGTGGGAAGACGACCCTCGCCCATCAAATCGTATTTGCGAACGCCACGCTCGAGCGGCCCGCGCTTTACTTCACGGTGCTGGGCGAACCGGCCATCAAGATGCTCCGGTATCAGCAGCAGTTCAAATTCTTCGACCCGGCCAAGTTGAACACGGCCATCCGGTTCGTCAATCTAAGCCAGGTGGTCCTGGAGAAGGATCTCAACGCGGTTCTGGAAGAGATCATCAAAGAGGTTGAGGCCGCCAATCCGTCAGTCGTCGTAGTGGATTCGTTCCGAACGGTGGTGCGAAAGGCCGGGGGCGGAATCGGCGATGTGGAACTCCAGGGCTTCGTGCAACGGCTCGCCCTGCACCTGACGAGCTGGCAGGCGACTACCTTCCTGATCGGAGAGTACACCGAGGGAGAGATCCGCGATAACCCCGTGTTCACCATCGCGGATGGCCTCCTTTGGCTGTACCAGCAGATCGAACGCAATTCGATCGTGCGTAAACTTCAGATCATGAAACTTCGGGGTCAGGCTTCCGTTCCGGGGATGCACACGTTCCGCATCACGGCGGAGGGTGTCCAGGCGTTCCCCCGTACCTTCGGCCTCACCGGGCGCACCGACAGAGCTCCCAACCGGCAGCGGCTTCCGTGCGGGGTCGCGGGGTTTGACGACATGCTTGGCGGCGGGATTCCCGAAGGCGATAGCTTGTTGGTGGCCGGGCCGTCGGGTTCGGGGAAGTCGGTCTTCGCGACCCAGTTTATTGCCGAGGGCCTTCGTCGCGGCGAAGCGGGGATCGTCGCCATTTTCGAGGAACGCCCGGAAGAGTATGCCGGCCGAGCCGCCTCTCTCGGCATGGATTTTCAGAAGCCCCAGCACGACGGCAAGCTGACGATCATCTACCTTCGCCCGCTCGATCTGTCGGTTGACGAGACGATGCGCGAAATCCTGGACGCAGTGGCAAGAACAGGGGCCAAGCGCGTGGTGATCGATTCGCTCGCCGGGTTTGAAATGGCCCTGGCTCCCAGCTTCCGCACCGATTTTCGCGAGTCGCTTTACCGGATGATCGGAGCCCTGACGCGGACGGGTGTCACGATCGTGACCACCGTCGAAGTGACCGAGACCTTCACTGAACTGGCGTTAAGCCCTTACGCGATCTCGTTCTTGAGCGACGACATCATCCGCCTTCGCTACGTGGAGATCGATGGCCAGCTTCGCAAGGTGATGATGGTGGTCAAGATGCGGGCGGGCGATCACAGCAAGGACATCCGGGAGTACGAAATTACGTCGGAAGGGTTGCGGGTCGGCGAACGGCTCAAGGGCTATCACGGCCTGATCACGGGCGTTCCGGAACCTGTTGATCCCGAAAGCCGCCACTCCGCAGAAGCGGCCGACAAAGAAGGGCGGTGACTGTGAAGCCTCAAGACGATGATTGTACGTTCGACGATAACTTCAATATCCAACGATTCTGCCGATACTTCTCCGAGCGTTCGCCCCAGCCGATGGTGGCGGTGGAAGGAACCACGCATGTCGTGGCTTACCTCAATCCCGCTTTCGCACGCCTCGTCGGCAAAAAGAGGGACGATCTTGTCGGCCGTCCCTTCGCTGAAGCAGTGCCGGAAGGGAAAGAAAACGGTTGCTTGGCGCTTCTCGACCGGGTCTTCCAGACCGGGACCCACGAGCTACTGGCCGAGCAGGAACACCGTCAAGTGCGCGACCGTCCCGTCTACTGGTCGTACAGCGTTTGGCCGATTCTCGATGCGAACGAGCGGACCGCGGGCGTCATGATCCAGGTAACCGACATCACGGAAACCGCGATCTTCCGCCAACAGGCGAAGGCGATGAACGAATCGCTTCTCGTCTCCGGGATCCGGCAGCACGAGCTCACGGAAGCGGGGACGTTATTCACCGCGAAGATGCGAGCCGCCGTTCAGACCCGGGACCACTTCCTCGCCGTCTTGAGTCACGAACTTCGCAATCCTCTCACCGCGCTGAGTACCGGGCTGCAACTCCTGAAGGTGGCTGGCCTGGATCCGGTCACGGCCGCGAATTCGCGAGACATGATGGAACGGCAGTTGAAACAGATGGTGCGGTTGGTGGACGATCTGCTTGACATCAGCCGGATCGCGACGGGCAAGCTGGAACTGCGCAGGGAACGGGTGGACGTCGCGTCGATCCTGAGGGACGCCGTGGAAGCAAGCCGCCCGTTGATCGACGGCGGGGGCCACCGGCTCACGGTTATACCGCCGCCCGAGCCAGTTTTGGTGAATGCCGACCCGATTCGGCTCGCGCAAGTCTTCCTCAACCTACTCAACAATGCCGCCAAATACAGCGAGCCGGGCGGGCACATCAACCTGATGGTTGAGCGAATAGGGAACGAAGTGATTGTCCGCGTACGAGACACGGGCATAGGCATCCCAGCCGACGTGCTGCCCCACGTCTTCGAGGTCTTTGTTCAGGTGGACGCGGATTGGAAGCGATCGCAAGGCGGGCTTGGCATCGGATTGTCGCTCGTCAAGGAGTTTGTCGGGTTGCACGGCGGTCGGGTCGAAGCTCATAGCGACGGCGAGGGCCAGGGCAGCGAGTTCGTTGTCCGCCTGCCAGTGGCGAGCGCGAGGGCCGACGCCGAAAAGCCTATTCCGTCCCCCATGCACTCGATCGGACCGCAACTCCGCATACTCGTGGTGGACGACAATCGCGACGCGGCAGAATCGCTCGCGATGATGCTTGGATTCATGGGGCACACGGTGCAGACGGCTTACGACGGAGAAGAGGGGGTCGCCGTGGCAGCGAAGTTCCGCCCCGAGATGATCTTGATGGACCTCGGAATGCCCAAATTGAATGGATACGAAGCCGCCCGCCGCATCCGAAAGGAGCCGTGGGGCGCTTTGCCTATTCTCGTGGCGCTGACCGGGTGGGGGGCCGATGAAGACCGGCAGCGGACTCTCGAAGCCGGCTTCAATAAGCACATGGTCAAGCCTGTAAGCATGGACGCGCTGATGAGCTTGATTGCCGAGATGCCGAACGAACCACCGAATTCGGAATGAAACCTCGGACCAGTGGGTGCGTCATGACTCCTAAAGCGGTGCCGGCGGATCCATTCGATCTTTCACGCCTATGCCGCTACTTTTCGGAGCGATCGCCGCAGCCGATGGTCGCGGTGGAAGGCCCCACGCACATTGTCCGCTACCTCAATCCCGCGTTTGCTCGTCTCGCCGAGAAGGATTCCGACAAACTGATCGGCCTTCCGTTTGCCGAGGCCCTACCGGCAAAGATTGGCAACCAGTGCCTAGTGCTCCTCGATCGTGTCCTTC
>JAIOQJ010000322.1 GCA_021413475.1 Planctomycetota bacterium
CGCAGCACCTGCCGCCAACGCTCGTGCTTCGCCTCATCGATCCGCCTTTGTCGCTGTGCCATGCCAGACTCCTTGTCGTATGAAGGAAACCTGGCACCAGCCTACCCGACCCCGCAAGACGGGCTTGGCCGGGCGTTTACCTTTAACATTTCGTTCAATCTTCTCCATGCTATTACTTCCAAGGAATGCTTGGGCCTCGGTATTGCCTTGATCGGCGGCCTTCTTAAACCACTCGAATGCCGCGGCCGTATCGCCGGGTTGATCTCTCTCGATCAGGAATCTCGCAAGATTCGACTGGCCCAAAGAACTTCCTTGCTGCGCCGCCTTTAACGACCACTCAATTGCCGCCGCTTTATCTGCGATGATGCCGATTCCTTCATGGTAAACGCCACCCAAGTTGGCCTGAGCTTCAGGGACGCCACTTTCGGCTGCCGACCGGAGCCATCGAACTGCCACACTTGCGTCCTTTTCAACGCCCCTTCCCTTGAAATGAAAATCGAACAGATTGTATTGAGCGTTCGCGTTGCCTTGTTCGGCTGATTTCCGAAACCATTCCAACGCCATCTTGTCGTTCTTTTCAACACCCACACCGTCTCGAAACATGACTCCAAGATTGTACTGTGCTTCGGCATGCTCTTGCTCGGCCGCTTTGCGGAACCATTTGGCAGATTCGCCCAGATCTTTGACCACTTCCTTTCCGGTGAAAAGAGAAACTCCAAGATTGAATTGTGCCTGCGCAAATCCCTGTTCGGCTGCCTTTCGAACCCACTCGATCCCCTTATTGACGTCCTTTTCCACACCATTACCATCAAGGTAATGTCCCGCCAGCAAGAATTGGGCTAGAACATCGCCCTTCGCAGCGGCCTTCCGGTTCCATTCAAACGCCGCCGCCGGATTTCTTTCAACCCCGATGCCATCTTGATAACAGAGGCCGACATATCGCTCGGCAGCCCGGCTCCCTCGCCGCGCCGCCTTTTGGAAGCATTCGAACGCCTGTTTCGGGTCGATTTCCGTGCCAATTCCGTCGTGAAAACAGACTCCAAGCCCAATTTCCGCTTCAATCAATCCGCTTTTCGCTGCACTCTGAAAGGATTCAAAGGCGGCTTTCAGATCCTTTTCGACGCCGGTGCCGTGCATGTAGCAAACTGCGAGCATCGCCTGAGCGAATGCATCGCCTTGTTTCGCCGCCTCTTTGAGCCAATTTGCCGCTGCCGCCTCGTCCTTTTCCGCTCCGTCACCGTGAAGCAAGATTTGCCCAAGAACTCGTTGCGCCGGCGCGAATCCTTGCTTGGCCGACTTGGTATACCACTCGACAGCTTCCTTCGCGTTCTTGGTGGCAACTTTTCCCACGTCCAGGGCTCGGCCGAAGAGGAACTGTCCTGCGGGATCTCCACGTTCGGCCGCCGTTCGCCAGGCATCGATGCGCTCGGCCGTTTTGTCGTGATCAAAACTTGAGGTGTCCTCACCCGCGAGTTTCAGACGCTCAAGTTCATTGCAGTCTGCGAGCAATTCAGCGGCGGTCGTCGAGTCGGGACTTGAGACGGACGGAATAGGTTGGCTTCTTGGCTGACAGAATAAGTAGACCGCCACCGCAACGGCCGCCATTGCCGTCGCGAGTGTTAGAAGTCGCCGATTCCATCGGCGTTTGCCCGGTTGGCTGGAGGTCACTATCGGGAGGTTCGTGCTGTTGAGGTCAGTTCCGGCAGAAGTTGCGTCCGACATGGCGAGTCTCTCGATTGAGTTGCATGAGCTTCGCCGGCCATGGTGGCGAAGAAGCTCAAAAAGTGCGATACCCCCTCATTGAAACTTTTGCAACACCAATTCTGATGACTGTCCAAGAGACAAGAACCGACCCTTTGTAAATCTCTCATGGCAAAGTCATCACCGCCGACCGCTTCTTCTCTTCCAGCGACTTCACCCGTTCTTCGAACGGCATCGTCACGAACGCCCAGCGTTCGCATTTAAGGCGAACGTTGCGGCCGGGCCGATAGCCTTCCAATACTTCGGTGAACTTCAATCGCAACTGGATGCCGCTGCTTCCCAGGGTCGGGTTCTCGATCACTTTCCAGTCGAGCACTTTGCCGACTTTGCGGTCGGCACGGTGAAACCACGTCCGCAGCGTCTTCTCGGCGGCGGCGACCCAGTAGCCGGTTTCGCGGCCGGCTTTCATGTCGTCGTAGAGCGATTGATCCATGCCGCCGAAGAGAGTAATGGTGATGATCGCGCCACCGTAATCGAAATGCTCGATGTGGTCGATCCAGCCCGGCAGCCAGCGTTGTTGTTGATAGCGCACATGCCGACGGCGTTGCATCTCCGTGGCGTGTTTGCGGCTTTCTTCGTCGAGCCAAATATCCGTCACGGCGAACTCTTTGTTGACGGCCCCCTGCGACCAGGTGAGATTCAACTGGATCGATTGCTCGGGAGCGAGGCTGTCCAGATCGACGATTTTCCGTTCCTTCCAGACGCGAGTGACGGGGTCAATGTCGAAGGTATACTTGCCGTTGATGCCATCCTTCACAAGTGTCCCGATCGCCGCAACGTCCAGTTTCCCCTTCTTCAAATCGATCGCCACGATCTTCCACGCTTGGCCTCGCCGTTGGTAATAGCTGAAGTCGTCTTCAAGCGTGATGGCGTGGTTGTTCGGATTCAATCGCTGGTGCGGCGGGATCGTTTCTTCCTCACCGGCCGGGGGCAAGTGAAAGTAACCGTGCATGTGCGTGCCGAGCGGAACGTCGCGAAGCTCTGCGGGAGCGCCGTTAAATCCGACCATTCCGTAGGGGAGCATCGCGAAGTAGTGCATCGGACCGTCGCCATCGAGCCGCAGGGCGCCGCGGTGATTGATCGCATCGACAATCACCAACTCGCCGGAGAGATATTTCCCCGCCTCGGCCGAGACAAACTTGGGAGCCTTGGCGGCCGCTTCTTTCGCGGGCTCGGCAGGTGACGCTTCCTTCTTCTTCTCCTGAGCGAGGGCGAAGAAGGCGATACCGCAAGTTCCCATCGCCAAGAGGCAACAGCATAATCTAGAAATGCTCATTGCAGAGTCCCAATGGTTCGGCGAGGCCAAAATCAATCCAAAGACATTTGAACCACAGAGACACAGAAGCACAGAGAAAACAAGAAGAGAAGAAGAACCAGAGTTGATCGCTGTGTTTTCTCCGCTTTCTTATCTGTTTCTCTGTACTACTCACTCCTCGTTTGTTGTTTTCAAAACACAATTCTCTTATCGGATTGACCGAGTCGTCGCGCGAGTCTCCGGAAGCCTCCGACTCGCGGCTAAACTGGTATTCTCTGTGTTCTCTGTGCCTCTGTGGTGAAGAATTCTTGGGTTGCGGGTTGCCCGCGCTGTGCCTCTGTGGTTCAACTCTTACTTCGGATGGTCACCCGATCTCACCGATGACGCCGTTGCTGGAACCGAACTTGTCGGTTTCGACGCCCATCTCCCGTAGCATGCGAACGTAGAGATTGCACAGTGGTTTGTTCTTGTCGCCGGTGAACGCGACGTGTCCCTGGTGCTTAAAGCCGCCGCCTGCTAACAGGACCGGGAGGTTGGTGGAACTGTGAGCCGAGGCGTCGCCGAGGTTGCTGGTGAACAGGACCTGTGTGTGGTCGAGCAACGTGCCATCCTTCTCGCGGCTATCGACCAACTTGCCGAGGAAATCGGCGAAGGTGGCGAATTCGTGATCTTCGTAACGGCTCAGTTGCTCGATCTTGGCCATATCCTTGCCGTGATGCGACGCGTCATGGTGGCCGATCTGGATGTCGGGAACGTTGCTGTTGCCGTGTTCGTTGGTCCCGAAGACGATTACTCTTGTGGAATCGGTCTGGATCGCGAGATGCATCAGCGCGAGCCACTTGTTCTGCGTGCCGACCCAGCTATTCGCCGGCCTCTGCATATCCTCGATGGTCGCGGCGACCTTGGGCTTGGGGCGTTTCGACCAGAGTTCCTCCTGGCGCAACTGGCCCTCGGCCTCGCGGATTGAATTGGTCAGCACCTCAATCCGTAGGCGATCGCCGTTGCCCAACCCCTGGCTGAGCGTTTTGAGTTGGCCGCGCAGATCGTCCAAGATGCTCTTCCCTTGCTGCAGCCGATTCATCTCGCGGCGGACTTCATCGGGCGTCCCTTCAATGAACATCCGGCGGAACACGGTCGCGGGGTCGCCTTCGTGGGGAATCGGCACTCCTTTTTCATTCCACGACAGCGACTGGCTCCACACCCGATTAAGCGAAAGGAACGGGAAACGCGTCTGGCTGCCGACGGTGCGGGCCGCGACCTGGTCGAGCGAAATGCTGTTGTGCAGATCGCGTTCATTGAACTCCGCGACGCCGGTGAAGATGGCCGGTTCGGTGCCGTGCGAGTTCGGATAGTTCGGGTGTCCCATGCCGGAGAAGACCGTGAACTGCTCACGGAACGGCTCCAGCTTCTTGAGAAATCGGGTGGTCTCGAACTTCTTGCCCGTTTCCTTCGGAACCAGGTAGGGATGGTAGGTGCCGAGCGGCCGATGGATCAGCACCATGCGCTTGGGCTGCAACGCATCAACGCGAGCCCTGGCTTCTTCCCCGTAGGCACTCGGAATCATCGCATCGAGTAACGGCAATCCGAGGGCGACCGCACCGGCACGCAGCAACGTCCGGCGGTCGATTGTTGCTCGGTTGAGAATGTTCATTCGAGGTTCCTTACTTGTGCAAAAACACCGGGCTTTGGATTACTGCATGGATCAGCGAGCGGAAGCCGTGTTGCCGATCTCTGACATCGCGAACGATTTGTTCGACCACGGCCCGGTCCGCGAAATCGATCTCCGCGCCCGTCGCGTAGATGATGAGCTTCTCTGCCAGATTGCGAGTCAGTTGGTCGGGATCTTTCAGCACGATCTGCTTGTATTCATCGATATCCCGAAACTTCTGGCCGTCGGCGGTTTCACCGTCGGCCTGCACCGGCTTGGCGAGCCATACTTTGCGGCCGCCGTAACCGGGGAGGTCCACATACTGGTTGCCCGGTCCGCCGCCTTGCTTAACGCGGTATCGCTCGCGCCAGCCGCCGACGACGTCGAAACTCTCAAGTGCGAAGCCCGGCGGGTCGATGCGATTGTGACACGAGGCGCACACGGCGACATTTTTATGCTTGGTCAACTGCTCGCGGATGGTCGTAGCCCCACGGATGTCCGGTTCCACGGCTTTCACGTCCGGCGGCGGGGGCGGCGGGGGAGTACCGATCATTTTCTCGAGCATCCAGGCCCCGCGTTTGATGGGCGATGTGTAGCTCGCATTCGTGGTCAGTTTCAGAAGGCTGGCATGGGTGATCACGCCGCCGCGATGGGATTCGGGTTTCAGCGGCACCTTTCGCAATTCCAGGCCTTCGATATCCGGAATGCCGTAATGCTTCCCCAGCCGTGAATTGAGAAACGTCCAATCGGAATGGATAAACGACGAAATCGGTAGATCCTGAGCCAGCACTTCACCGAAGAATTTGCGTGTCTCCAGCGGCATCGACCAGGCCAGCATGTCGTCGTACTCGAGATAGATCTCGTCGGGCTTCATGTCGAGAATTTTGCCCAGATCGAGCCATTGATCGGTGAAGTCGCGGGCGAACCGCTTGGCCTTCGGGTCTTTCAACATCCGCTCAGTCTGTGCTTTCAAAACGTCAGGCTTGGTTAGTTCTCCCTTGGCGGCCGTGTCCAACAGTTCCTGGTCGGGCATGGAACTCCAGAGGAAGCGAGCCAGCCGCGCCGCGATCGCGTGGTTATCCAAGCGGCCTGGATTTTCGATGTAGTTCAGGAAGTACGGGGAACACAAGATGGCCTTGTAACCCGCTCGCATCGCCTCATCTAATCGCTCGCCGGCATCGAGTTGGTCGTGAACGATCTTCACATAGTGGGCCGCTTGCACCTCCGTGGGCGGTCGGCGAAAGGCCAACGGCAAGAAGGCCCGAACCAGGCGCTCGGCGTCTTTCTTCGGTTCACGCGACACGGGCGTGAGCGGGTACTTGCTGTATTCGCCCGGTACCGACCATTTCCTCCAGTCGTCCTTCACCGGTTTGCCGTCAACCGTGTCTTTCCAGAAGCGCGACGGCACCTGCGGCAATTCGCCAAACAGGTGTTGATAGCCGACGCCGGCGTCGAGCGGACCTTGAAGCTCGATCCAGTCCACAACCAAGCCGGGGCCCTTAAAATCCTCGCCGACCGCTTCGCCGTTGCGTTTCTTTTTCAAATCCTGAAAGAAGGGAAGGCCCAGACCTTCGACGTAGACTTGCTCCCCGGCCGGCAAGATCGCTTCAATCTCTAAGACTCGCGATTTGTCCGCCGGCGCATCTTGGATATCCAACAGGTGTTGGAGTTTCTCATGGGCAAACCGATCCGAGCTAATTTTGCCGAAGAGAACCGGGATCGACTTTCCTTCATTCTGCAACGCGCGAACCGAGACCCGAACGCGATATCGACCCGGTGCCGGAGTGTGCGGCGTGGTGACGCTTCCATGCTTATAGAGCAATGCACATAGGACGATCGAGTCGCCTTCGAAACGCACAAACGGTGCCGTCCCTTCCCGATTCGGTTTCGGGCGGCTGTCCAAGAACTGACGCCCGGTCCAACGGTGGAGGTTGTTCGTGATCGGCCACTTCGGCAAAGCGGCTTCGATCGCGGCATCGGCCGCTTGCTGAAACCGCAACAAGTGCGTCGCGGACGTCTCCAGCCCGCGGCTGACGGTGTCGAACCCGTTGGTCAGATTATCCTCCGGCAACATTCCCTGTAAGGGGATCGTAATTCCGAGCAAGTCGTGTATCGTCGTTTCGTATTCACGACGGTTCATCCGGCGGAACAGAACGCGTCCCTCGTTCTTTTGTCGAGCGACGAATGCGGTGTTCAATTCCTGGCTCAGCCATTTCACGACGACTTCGCGTTCTGCTTGGGTCGGCTGCGACTTGGTCTTGGGCGGCATCTCACTAGATTTGACGCGATCGTGAATCCGCACCCATTCGGGCCGATCGAATTCCGGCTTTAGCGCCTCGATCGACAACTTCGCCTTGGCGTTGGCGTTATCGTGGCAGGAAACGCAGTGCTTCTCGAAGAATGACTGAACGTTGGCCGGGAGCTTTTCCGCGCGGGCCGTGGCAGTCGCCGCGAACAGCAGAATGATCGGTAAAAGTCGAACGCCCATCACGCCAGCACCTCCGAGATGGTGCCATTGCTGTCGGCGAATTTCTCCGTCTTCACGTCCATCTTCTGGGCCATCGTCAACAGCAGATTGCTCAGGCGGGCCTTGCTGTTTACGGGGTTGAAATAGATGCCGGTGTGTTTGTCGTAGCCCTTGAACTCTTTGATGAGATTGAAGTCCACGTGCGTGCCGTGCTTGAAACCCAACTTCGTGCCGCCCGCGAGGATGATCGGCAAACTCGCGTTGCAGTGGCTATGGCCGTAGGCCATGCCACTGCCAAAGAGGGCCATCGTCGTGTCGAGCAATGGGCCGTCGGCATCTTTCACTTCGCTGAGCCGATCGAGGAGGTAGCTGAACTGTTTGATGTTGAAGGCGTCGCTATCGAGCAAATCCTGCATGAGCTTTGGATTGCCGTTGTGGTGCGACAGCGAATGGCGGTCTTGCTTCACGCCGATCTCCGGCACCGCCGGGCCTTGCCATTCATTACCCGTGCTGAAGGTCGCCACGCGAGTCATGTCGGTCTGGAACGCGAGCACCATGATGTCGTACATCGTGCGGAGATACTCGCCGAGCCGTTCCAGCGAGATGTCGCGATTCAGTTGCGATTGCACCGCGGGCTCAACCTTCGGCCGCGGCGTGTCGAGCCACTTGTCAGCCCGCTGAGTGCGGATTTCCACTTCGCGAACGGAAGTCAGATATTGCTCCAGCCGGCCACGGTCGTCCTTGCCGAGTTGATTGCCGAGCGTGTTCGATTCATCGAGAACGGCATCCAGAATGCTGGCCCGGCGCTGCAAACCCCGGCGTTGCTTGGCGATGCCCCCTTGCGGTTCCGTGAACATGTCGCGAAACACGACGCCCGGGCTCAACTGAGCGGGTAGCTGAATGCCGTCGGCGCTGTACGCCAGCGAATGTCCCTGGTTGCTCATCTCGATCGACGAGTAGCGCGTTTGTGGAGCGGTCACTTGGGCCATCAATTGATCGACCGAAATCGTGTTGCGTTCCGAGGGTCCGATTTTGCCGCCGGTCAGCCAGATCGTGCTGCAGTTATGGTGATTGCCCAGCCCGTGCGGATGGTGCAGGCCGCTAATTGGGGTAATAACCGAGCGATGTTTTTCGAGTGCCGCGAGCGGCTTCGACATTTTGTAGTCTGCCCCCGCCGTGTTCATTTCCCAGGCGGCCGTGTTGACGCCGTTGGGCAGGTAGATGAAAACGCTGCGTCTCGGCCGCAAGGTTTTGTCGGCGGCCCGAAGCGGCCGCATGCAATCGAGCAATGGCAGCGCCAGCGACACGCCCAGGCCGCGGAGAACGTGCCGACGGTTGAGAAGCCAGCTTTGCGACCGAAAGTGCGACATATCGGAACTCCACGTCGTACATGTACTTCGAAGAACTCGCTCTTCAAATTCTAACGTTTCCCCATCGGGTAAACAGGGCATTCGTGCTTGTTTTCCGAGTTGCCCAGGACTTCACGCGTGTTATGCGGAGTTGTGCCGTCTGTCATTGGAAAGGACGTCGTCCGCTGCATCCATTCAAACATGTCTTTTAGCGATTCACTGAAAGATCGCACCGAAAGAGGTAGCGAGCTGCACGACTTTTCACGGGTTTTTCAACGACCACTCGAAATCCCCTCTTGGATCGCATGGATCGGACTCCCGCCTTCAGCCGATGATCGTTACAGTACCGAACTCACATGACGTGGCCTCGCATCGAGGTTCGAACCGGAGATAATCCGATGGTGATGATCGAAATTCGTTTTGTCGATGATGTGGTGAAAGTCCGCCGATTCGGTACCGGCGATTTCAAGCGCTGGACTGAGATTCGGCCGGGCGAAGTGGACCGCCTGACGGACCGGTCATTTGACGAATTGCGTGAAATCGGCGAAGGGATCTGGGGATTCGCGGAAACCGTTCGGCCGACGACATATTCGCATGAGTTGGTTGGGGCGTGATGGATCACTTGCGATGAAGCAATGTGATCGCGGATAAGTCAAGTTTTGAGCGCCCGTTCGTAGTGACCCGCTTTAGCGGGTCTGAACACCCCGACCCGCTAAAGCAGGTCACTACGAACAAGGAATCGCGTCGGTCTGCGGCGAAGCATCGCTAGGACTTGATGATTTCCCGGATCGCCTGGCCATGATCGATGGCTAGTCGTTTGCGACCTGGAATTTCGAGTTTCCGCGAATCCAGCCCCATCTGGTGAAGAACGGTGGCGTGAATATCGGTGACGTAATGCGGACTCTCGACGGCGTAGAAGCCGAGTTCGTCGGTCGCCCCGTGCGTCACGCCGCCTTTAATGCCGCCGCCCGCGAGCCAGGCACAGAAACCTTGCGGATGATGGTCGCGCCCCGTGTCTTGCGCCCCGGGAGTACGTCCAAATTCCGTTCCGAGGACGACAAGCGTCGTGTCGAGCAACCCGCGTCGCTTGAGGTCTCGCAGCAGTGCCGCGATCGGCCGATCCACTTGCAGAGTGAGACTGTCATAGCCTTTTTTGATGTCGGAATGGGCGTCCCATTTTCCGGCTCCGCCCGAACCATGATAGATTTGCACGAACCGAACGCCGCGTTCCACCAGTCGCCGGGCCGTCAAACACTGTTCGCCGACTTCACGTGTTTCCGGTCGATTCAGGCCGTAGAGTCGCTGAGTTTCTTCAGTCTCGTCCGCCATGTTCACGACTTCGGGCACCGCGTGCTGCATCTTGAACGCGAGTTCATACGACTCGATGATCCCTTCGAGCTCCCTCGGTGCGCCGGGCGTATGGGCCAACTCCCGATTCTTCTCCTGAATGAGGTCGAGTTGCATCCGCTGCAGGGCGG
>JAIOQJ010000406.1 GCA_021413475.1 Planctomycetota bacterium
TCCGAAGACTCCGCGTCGCGGCTTCACGGCTTATTTAACAACCGGAGTTGCGATGCCGTTCGCGGACCTGCTCACCGGCAATCGGCTCGTTCGCAACGCTGCCGATGCGATGCTTGCTCGCTTCTCGCGAGGTCGAACCCGATTTCTCGATCAGCTTGACGTCGCCGCCATGCAACTCAAGACGCTTCTCGGCCTGACTCACACCGCCCGCACGACTCGGTTCGGCAAAGATCATTCATTTGCGACAATCCGTTCGATCGAAGATTACCAAGTCCGCGTGCCGGTCCGCGACTATGAAGCGTTCTGGAAAGAATACTGGCAACCATCCTATCCCAACCTGGATGGGATCACCTGGCCCGGAAACGTTCCATACTTCGCCCTGTCTTCGGGTACCACGAGCGGGTCGACCAAATACATTCCCATTAGCCGCGAGATGTTGAAATCCAACCGCAAAGCGGCCTTTACGACTCTCGCCTTCCACCGCTCGCTCTATCCCGATGCTTCGCTCTTCAACGGCCGGGTTTTCTTCCTGGGCGGAAACACCGAGATGCCGCCCGGTCCGGACGGCAGCAGACCTGGCGATCTCAGCGCCATCGCCGCCGTTGAGGTTTCGAGTTTTCTACGTCCCTACACGTTCCCGCCGCTCGAACTCAGTGGCATCGCCGAGTGGGACAAGAAAGTTCAAATTCTGGCTGAGCAAAGCGCCTCGCTGCCGATTACCGTTCTCAGCGGCGTGCCGGCCTGGATGCTCGTGCTGTTCGACCGGCTCAAGAAAGTCACCGGCAAGTCAACCATCTCGGAAATCTGGCCGACGCTTCGCGTTCTGGTTCACGGTGGCACGAAATTCGACCCCTACCGCGAGATCTTTCGAAAGGAAATCGGCAGCGATCAGGTGAGATTCCTCGAGGTCTACCCCTGCTCCGAGGGCTTTGTCGCGACCGAGGACCCTCGCTACGATCTGCTCCGTATCGTGCCCGATCATGGCATCTTTTTTGAATTCATCCCGATGGAGGAGTTCAGCGCGGAACATGGAAAACTGAAGAACGATCATCCGGTCCGGCACACGCTGGCTAACGTCGAGATCGGTGTTCAATACGCAGTGGTTCTGTCCACGTGCGCGGGGCTCTGGAGCTATCTCGTCGGCGACACGATTGCGTTCGAGAAACGCGATCCCCCATTGATCCGCTTCACCGGCCGAACCAAGTATTTCCTCTCTGCGTTCGGCGAACACCTGATCAGCGAAGAGATCGAAAAGGCGATTCAGGAAGCGGCCACCGCGAGCGGGGCCGAGGTACTCGATCATCACGTTGGCCCGGTTTTTCCGTCCGAACCACAAAAGCCGGGCCACCATCTTTACTTGGTTGAGTTTCGCAAGTTACCCGAGCAGATGGCCAGTTTCTCAACCATCATCGATGAATCGCTTTGCCGCCAAAACGAGGACTATCGGGCTCACCGAGGCGGTGATTTGAGCATGCTCGCACCCCAGATTCACGTCGTCAAGTCAGGCGGCTTCAACGCCTGGATGATCGCCCACGGTAAACGCCCGCCCCAGCACAAGCTGCCACGGATGGATAACAGCGGCAACCTGACCGCTTCGATGGCGAGATGGCTACAGGAACAGGGATTTTTGGAAGAGAAATGAGTTTTGACGATCCGAAATGTTAGCCCGTGACGTGAACAAAGGGTTGCGGTTTCCCCCTTGCTCGCGCGGCGGGCCATGAAGTCACGCCAGCACTTCCCTCACTACCTTGCCGCTCACATCCGTCAATCGAAAATCGCGGCCTTGGAAGCGGAAAGTAAGTCGCTGGTGGTCGATGCCGAGTAGATGGAGCATGGTGGCGTGCAGGTCGTGGACCGAGACGACATCTTTCACGGCGTTGTAGCCAAAGTCGTCGGTTTCGCCGTGGGTGATACCGCCCTTGATGCCACCGCCGGCAAGCCACATCGAGAACGCCTTCATGTGATGATCGCGGCCATTCCCTTGGGCCATCGGCGTGCGGCCGAACTCGCTCCCCCACACGATGAGCGTGTCGTCCCAGAGGCCCGTGCGTTTCAAATCCTTGATAAGCGCGGTCATCGGTTGATCGACTTCCTTCGCGACCGTTTCGATGCCCCCCTTCAGGCCGCCGTGGTGGTCCCAATCGCGATGGTAGAGTTGGATGAAGCGAACGCCGCGTTGAGCCAGCCGGCGGGCGAGCAGGCAATTCGCGGCGAAGGTACCGTCGCCTCCCTTGGTTCCGTACATATCAAGCGTTTGCTTGGTTTCGGAACCTACGTCCATCAATTCGGGGACGCTGGTCTGCATCCGGAAGGCCATCTCGTACTGGCTGATCCGCGTGGCGATTTCCGGATCATCGACGGTGTTATTGAAGAGTTTGTTGAGTTCCTGGGCCGCGTCGATGACATCGCGTTGCCGGTCGGCCGTCACGCCCGATGGGTTGCCGACGTAGAGGACCGGGTCGCCCTTGGAGCGAAAATGAACCCCTTGATACTGGCTCGGCAAGAAGCCGCTGTGCCATTGCCGCTGGGCGATCGGCTGCTGCTGGCCGGACTTGCCGGTCGAGGTCAAGACGACGAAGCCAGGAAGGCTCTCGGTCTCGGCACCGAGGCCGTACCAGAGCCAAGAGCCCATGCTCGGTCGGCCAGAAATTGTGGTGCCGGCATTCATGAACGTGTGGGCGGGGTCGTGGTTGATCGCTTCCGTATGCAGCGAGCGGATGATGCAGAGATCGTCGGCGACCTCGGCAAGATTCGGGAAAATCGTCGAGATTTCCTGCCCCGATTTCCCGCACCTCTGGAAAGGATGCTGCGGGCCGAAGCACATCAGATTCTGCCCCTGAAGCTGGGCGATCGGCTGCCCCTTGGTGATCGACAACGGCATCGGCTTGCCGTGCATCTCTGCGAGCTTCGGTTTGTGGTCGAAGGTCTCGAGATGCGATGCTCCGCCGGCCATATACAGGTAGATCACCCGCTTCACTTTGGCAACATGATGCAACGGGCTGATGATTCCCGGTGTCTTTTCCTTCTTCGGTTCGGCGAATAACTTCGGGTTCATCAGCGAAGCAAGCGCGACGGAGCCAATACCACCGGCGGCCTTACCAAGGAAGCTACGGCGAGAGGCGAGTGC
>JAIOQJ010000407.1 GCA_021413475.1 Planctomycetota bacterium
CCTTTTCCAGCATGGTTCGCAAGGTCGCGGGATGGAAGTGCGTCAGATGCCGCGGCAAGTCGAGCGAGAAGGAATAGGTGCCAAAAAGCCGGCGATTCCAGGCGTTGGCGTTGGGCACCTGAATGTAGAGCCGGCCTCCCGGAGCGAGAACCCGGCGGACTTCACGCAGGACCGACAAAGGCTGATGCATGTGTTCGAGAGACGCCCACATGGTCACCACGTCGAAGGAACCGTCGGCGATCTTCGCCAACGAGCCGACGAAACCCGGAAGACCATGTTCGGTCCTGAGATTCTCGATCACCTTCTTCGAGATATCCAGGCCCGTGACGTTCCAACCCTGATCGCGCATGCGCAGGAGAAAATCGCCGCCGCCGCAGCCGTAATCGAGAAGCCGGCCCTCGCCGTGCGCGGGAATAAAGTGCCGTTCGGCACAAGGTCGGCCGATCACTTTGGCAAACATCCGCGTTGCGAACGAGTTCTTGGCTCTTAACGCCCTCGGCTTCCGGTGCGGCTTGTAGGTCTCCGGGTAAAACCGGCCGATGCTCGCCGGGCTCGGGCGCGGGTTCGTGTACCACAAACTGCAGCGGGGGCACTCGACGATAGCGAATCGCCATTTGCCGTCCGGCGGTTCCGTGTCGGCCGCTTCGATGATCGGCTTCAAATGTTCGTGGCCGCAACAAAGGCACGATGTTTCTTCCCACTCGATCCCGGTATGGGTTCGAAAGGATTGCGGCGCGCACGACGATTCGTCGCGGTCGATATCGGCAGTTTCCACCTTGGGCAGAGTGTTGATCATCATTTGTCGGCCCTCATCACGTGTAGAGTGTGAGGAAGGTAACAGGAACGCGATTTGCGGGCAACCCCGAGCCGCTCGCGGCTTAGCGTTCGTTTTCGCGCAAGAGAGAAGCGTCCGTGGAAAAGAGCGAGCGCTAAGCCGCGAGCGGCTTTGAAGCGGTTTCTCGATTCGCGCCTACAATATGAGCAGATGCCGAAACCCGCGGAGACCAACTCGCACATGAATGGGACGCCAACGCTGACCCCGCCTCGCTGGGAACTCGCGGCCCAGGCGATCGTCGTCAAGATTCGCTGGTTCGGTTTGATTCTCGGGTACGTTTACGTCAATTTCGGTTCGAACGCGCCCGATCGTGCTCTGCTCAATGCGATCCTCGGCCTGGGGGCGGCATACACGGTCTTGAACACTTGGTACAGTGTTCGCGGCCGGCCGTTTCTTGAGCACTACCCTCTGGCGATCTCTTTCCTCGAAGCCCTTTTCATCGGATTGCTCTGCTGGTTCGACAACGATATCGATAGCCCGTTCCGTTACTACTATCTCCTCTCGCTCATTTGCTGCGCCATCCAGCAATCACGGCGTGTTACGTTCCTCACGTGCGCGCTCGATTGCATCAGTTACGGATTACTTTGCTACACTTTGCCGCCCCCGCCGGGTGGACGTTTCTCCCTGTTTCTGTTGCTCGTCATCCTGATCTGGGTCACTTGGGCGGCCAGCGCGATGTCGCTGATTCTCAAAGAATTCAGCATACACCTGGGGAATTTGAATAGTGCTCTACTCGAAAATCAGTTATTGCTAGAGTCGCGGATCGCCGAGCGAACGCGTGAGTTGCAAGAGACGCAGGCCCAATTGATGCACCAGGACAAGATGGCGGGCTTTGGCCTGCTGGCGGCGGGCATCGCTCATGAGGTCGGCAATCCGCTAACGTCGATCAGCACCATGGTGCAGATGCTCGAACGCCGGGATTACGATGAATATACCCGCGAGAAGCTATCGCTCGTCGGCGGGCAATTGAGTCGAATTCAATCGATCCTGCGGGAACTGATTAACTTCAGCCGGCCCGCCAGCCACGACCAAACTCGTTTCAAAGTGAACGAGATCATCGACGAAGCCTTGAACATCGCCAAGTATTACAAGGGAACCAAAAGTAGGGTAATCCGCTCGCAAGTACCCGCTGATCTACCGGTGCTCTTTGGAATTCGCGATCAGGTCGTCCAGGTCATCTTCAATCTGGTTCTAAACGCGATTGATGCCACTGCGAAGGGGGGCGCGATCGAGGTTGTTGCTGCCGTTCAAGACAGCCACGTCACGATCACCGTTCGAGACAACGGGGCGGGCATCACCGAAGATCAACGGGGCCGGGTCTTTCAGCCCTATTTCACTACCAAGAAACAGGGGACCGGCCTCGGGCTGTTTGTTTCCCGCAAGCTCATCGTTCAGCACGGCGGGAACGTCGATTTCGAATCGACGCTCGGCCAAGGCACGATCTTCACCATCCGCCTGCCCGTTCCGCACGCCAACGGCGTCGCGTCATCCTGAGGAGGCTTTCCATGCCTGCCGCGGCTTCGATTCTCGTGATCGACGACGAACCGCTCATCCGCGAGAGCCTTGGCGAGTATTTGCAGCAAGAAGGCTTCACCGTCATCACGTGTGGAAGCGGCGAAGAGGCACTCGAACGAGCCAAGAATTCCCGCTTCGATATCGCCTTGTGCGACGTGAATCTTCCGGGAATCGATGGCATCGAAGTTTTGCAACGCCTCCTTCAGATCAGCCCCGAGACGTTTGTTCTGCTCATCACCGCCTACGCCAACGTGGAAAATGCCGTCGAGGCGTTTCAACGCGGCGCACAAGACTACCTGATGAAGCCGATTATTCTCGACGAGGTTCTCGGCAAGATTCAACGCCTCCTCCGGCTGCGCGATTTGCACCAAGAGAACCAGTGGCTGCGACGCGAGCTTAATCGCGAGGATGAAACGGAAGCTGTCATCGGTCATTGCCCGGCCATGGAACGTGTTTACGATTTTGCCCTTAAAGTTGCTCCGACGCGCTCGACGGTCCTGATCCTTGGCGAGAGCGGTACCGGCAAGGAGATCCTCGCGCGGTTCTTACACAAGCAATCGGGCCGCGAACCGGGACAGGGGCTGTTCCTCGCATTGAACTGTGCCGCCATTCCGAATGAGTTGCTCGAAAATCAACTCTTCGGCCACCGCAAGGGCTCGTTCACTGGTGCCGATCGCGACCAAGCCGGAATTTTCGCTCATGCCGGAAATGGGACGGTCTTTCTCGACGAGATCGGCGAGATGACGCTGGCGACGCAGGCGAAGTTATTGCGGGTGATCGAGCAGAAGGAGGTCCTCCCCATCGGAGCGAACGAGCCATTGCATGTCGAGGCACGCATCATCGCCGCGACCAACAAGGAACTATCGCGAGAGGTCGAGGCCGGGCGATTTCGCGAGGACCTTTACTACCGCCTGAACGTGGTCACGCTCAAACTGCCGCCCTTGCGCGAGCGCCGGGAGGACATCCCCGCGCTCGTCGAATTCTTGCTTGCCAAACACGCGAAAACGATGGGCAAACGGATCGCCGGCGTCAGCCACGACACGATGCAGTTGCTGATGACGTGCCCCTGGAAAGGGAACGTCCGCGAACTCGATAACGCACTCCAGCGAGCGTTGATCTTCTGCGAGGGCCCTTTGATTGTCCCAGGCGACTTGCCCCCCGATTTGTCGGCGCTACCAAATGATCCGTCCCTCGTCGATGATTTGAATCAGGCAATGGAACGATTCGAGAAGATGCATATCGAGCGGCTATTACGGCAGAGTTCCGACAAGAGGGAAGCGGCCCGACGATTGAATATCGGGCTCAGTTCGCTGTATCGGAAGATCGAGTTACTGGGGATTCAGGGGGCGGATGGGAAGTAGACCGGTTGCTCCGCAACCGGAATTCTGTTTCAACCGATCTACTTCCGTCGCAACAGAATTCCGGTTGCTGAGCAACCGGTCTACCTTTTCGCCACAAACCCCTTCTCAACCTGTTCGCGAAGCAGTCGCAATTCAAGCCGATGATCCCAGGGAAACGGCGTGGCGCGGCTTCCCAGGGATTTGCGACTCTCATCCAGATGCCGATCGATCCAGAGACAGGCTTGCCGATGCCAGCGTTTTGCTTCCTCGGCGTGTCCCGCTCCTTGCTCGGCAAGGGCGAGGAACAGCCAAGCCCTGGGCGAATCGATTCCCTCGGCGAGGATTTGCCCCTCGTCAAGCACCTGGATCGCTTCTTCGAATTTTCCCGAACGGGTCAGCTTTGCCCCGCGCAAAATCGAGCGGCTGGCCGTTGCCTTGCCATCCCGAGTCGTCCGCTGCGAGATTGCCTCAAGCGCCTCATCCAACTCGGCGCTGAGTGTCGAACCCAAGAGACACGGCCAACCCATGCGGAAGGCCGCACCGCTGCTGGCAGACTCTCCACATTCCTCGATGAGTTGCTGGCAAGCCATTTGATACTCTTTGGCATTGCCTGCCGCGAGTTGAACAAGGGCGTGAGAAACGAGCAGCGATTCCTTGTCGAGACCATCCTTGATCGCTTGTTGAAAGTCGGCGGCCGCGGCACTCCAAGATTCCTGTTCCGCGTGGGCACGACCTCGTCGGGCATGGAGTAAGGCTCGGTTTCGAAGATCGGAGGAACTTTTCTCCGCTTCGATCATACGGGTCACATGAAAGATGACCGCAAAACTGTCACCGGCCTTTTCGGCGTCGTTAGCCGCGTAATCGTGCCAGTACATGAGATCGGTCGAATGCAACAATTCCATGGCGTGGCTCGATTGAAGCTCGTTCCAAACGGCACGGAGCGATTCATTGTCGAGCGGGACCATATTGCCGCCGGCATCGACTTGATGAGCCGATAGCCATTTTGCCAGCAGAATTAGCCGTTTAACGTCGCGGGGATCGGCCAGCGATTCGCCGTTCGAGGCATCCCAGACACGCGCCATGCCAGTCGTTTCACTGGTTAACAGGCAACGGCCGTCCGAGGAAAAGACGACTTTCTGGAGACTCGCCAAATGCCGCAAGAGCGGCGAAACCGGTTTGCCATTCTCCGTTTTCCATATGCGTGCCGTGTTGTCCTCGCTGCCGGTGGCCACATATTTCCCATCGGGGCTAAAGGCTACGCACGTCACGTCGCTGCCATGCCGTAATGGCTCGCCGATCGTCTCGCCCGTTTGTGGATTCCAGATTCGCGCGGTCCGGTCCGTGCTGCCGGTAATGATGCGCGAGCCATCGTTTGAAAACTCGGCGGCCAGGATTGATCCGTGATGGCACATGGCCTCGCCGATCGGCGTGCCCGATGCGGCGTCGATGACGCGAAGGCATCCTCCGGATTCAATCTTCAAGCGTTTGCGGCGGTCGGAACTATAAACGATCCTGGAATTCTTGGAGTAGGCCGCCATCGCTTCCATTTCACGAAAGCGGGAGATCTCCCATAATCGCACGACACCGTCTTGCGAAGCGGTGAGCAGCGACGCGCCGTTATTACAATACAAAGCGCGGTAAACGCAGCCATTGTGAGGCAACGGCGGGGAGAGAGGCTCACCGGTCGCGACGCTCCAGATTCGGGCGGTGTTATCGTCCCCACCCGTCGCGATCGATCGGCCATCGGGGCTGAAGATGGCGTCCTCGACCGCGGAATCATGTCGAATCACATATGGCCGCCAATCGCCTATTTCCAGATTCCAGACCCGGCCGATTCCTTCCGCCGTGGTGGTGACGACATCCTGCCCATTCGGTGAGAATTCAGCATCCGTCAATGGCGAACCCAAATTCACGAAGTGGGTGATTCCCGCTCCGGTTTCCGCGTCCCAAATTCGGAAAGTTCGATCCTTACTCGCGGTCAGGATTGTGCGGCCATCCGGACTGAAATGGGCCTTGATGACCGGGCCCCGGTGTTCAAGTACCGGCGAGATCGGCTTGCCAGTTTCGGCATCCCAGACTCGGGCGGCACCAGCTTCCCCGGCCGTGACGATCCGCTTCCCATCGCGGCTGAATTCGGCATGCAGAATCGCCATCGCGTGTTTGAAGACGACATCGGTCGCCTCACCGGTTTGCGTATCCCACAAGCGGGCTGTCCGATCGTGGCTGGTGGTCAGTACGCGTAAGCCATCGGGTGAGAAGCACGCCCATGTGATGGCCCCATTGTGACGCAACGGGTGAGCGACCATCTTACCGGTCTTCGCATCCCAGATCCGAGCGGCATCATCGGAACAGACCGTCAAAATATGTTCATTTGACGGCGAGAAACGAACCATGGACACCGAGCCAGGATGTTTCAACGCGATCCCCTGGTCGCCCTCTAGTTCGTTAATCCGATGGACACAAACGGTGCCATCCGCACTCGCGGACGCGACCGATTCACCATCGGGGCTAAAGACGGCATCGGTCACGCGGCCGTCGTGAAACCAGGCACGCGATAGCCGCGGGCTATGTCGAAGCACAGCCGCCAGGCGAACGCGGTGCATTTCCTCGTTGTCCGCGACGCCATGTTCGAGCCGCAAGGCTTCCGCGAACCACGGGAGAGAACGTAAGTAGTCGCCTTGATTGACGTGCTGATTGCCGTTCGAAACCATCAGACGAATCGTTCGGTGTAAACCGATCTTCTGTTCTTCAGTAAGCTTGTCGCGTTCCTGCTCGGCGACGGCGAGGGCGTCGGTCACCTTATCGTGATAGAACCAGGCCCCAGCGATCATGGCGGAAATCGCCACAGCGGCAACGGCCGTCAGGCCCGTCGCGGCCGGATGGCGTTTCATCCATTTGCGAGTCTGCTCGAACTTCGTGGCCGCCCGGGCGGAGATCGGCTCGCCTTCGACGAAGCGCTTGAGGTCGTCGCCGAGTTCATCGGCCGTTTGATACCGCTTGGCCGGGTTCTTTTCCAGGCACTTCAGCGTGATGATCTCGATGTCGCGCGGCAATTTCGGCTGCAAACTCCGCGGCGCGATCGGTTCGTCGCGCATGACCTGCATCAGCGTTTCGAATGGCGACTCGGCCAGGAACGGCGGCCGACCTGTCAGCATCTCGTATAGAATCGCGCCCAGGGCGTAGATGTCGGAGCGCGGCCCGACCTCTTTCAAATTCCCCGCCGCCTGCTCAGGGGCCATGTACGATGGCGTGCCGAGGATCGAGCCGCTTTGCGTGTTCCCGGAATTGCCTTCGATTCGCTTGGCCAAACCGAAGTCGGTGATCTTCGGAATGCCGAACGGTTGCTGGGACTTGATCGCGAGTGAACTGAGGCTGTGCGCGTGCGACGAACCGGAACTTGGCGTCGCCAGGAGCACATTGGCGGGCTTGAGATCGCGGTGGATGACACCAAGGCCGTGCGCGGCCGAGATGGCCCGGGCCAGCGATTCGACCAGAATGGCCGACGACCGGGCCGGCTGCGGAAGTTGCTGGAGTTTTTGAGCGAGGCTGCCGCCATCGACGAATTCAAGTGAGAAGAACGGCCGGCCTTCCGTTTCGCCGACCTCGTAGATCTGGACGATGTTCGGATGCTGAAGTTGGGCGATGGCCTCGGCTTCGATCTGGAAGCGGCCGAGTTCGTTGGGGCCTGCATGTTCCGCCGCGAGGATCATTTTGAGGGCGACGAAGCGGTTCAGCTTGCTCTGTTTCGCCTTGTAGACGACGCCCATGCCCCCTCGACCGAGCTCGCCAACGATGTCGTATCCTTTTACCACAATCTTGGAATAGGGCCCCGCGTATTTCAGCAAATCCGGTCGATTCTTGTAGAAGTCCGATGGTGCGTCGATCGTGCCCATCTGGGCGGGTGAAGTGGGCACTTCGTATGTATTTGCATTCGCGGAGCCGTTGACGGAGTGATGAGTCAACGACGTGTCACCGCAAACCGGGCAGGCCGAGGGAGCGGCAAGCGCGTCAGTCTCATGGCCTTTCGGGCATTTCCAGCGGGGTGCGCTCACCGGCTTCTCCGACGTGAACCGAGACGGGGTCGTGCCCGAGCGAGTTTCCAGCGTTTCCATTACACTCCAATCGGGGCGGCGATACAAGTCTTGCGACTTCGCACGAACGCGAAGAATCGAAGGATCGCGATGGACGTATCGATTACGCCGTCCTCGCGGGCCCTTCGGCTTCGGGAATCTTCATGCCCAAGCGTAGAACACAACTGGATGGGATGACGAAGGAAGTGCATTAAGAAATGAACCAAAGAGGCACAGAGAAGAACTTGATGAGCACTCTTATTCTCCGTGCCTCTGTGGCTCTGTGGTTCATTTCTTATTCTTAGATGCGGTGACCGCCATTGCCCCGTCCTTCGAACCGGATTACGATGGAGGACCGTGATCCACAGGAGAATCGGCAATGGTTCGGAAGTTGATCGCATTTGGCTTCGTCATCGGTATCTTCTCTTGGCTGCTCGCCCAGGATGGGGAGAAACCGAAGCCTTTCGAGTTGACAATTATTCACGTGAACGACAACCACGCCCACCACGAACCGCTCGCCTCGGGCGACGGCGGCGACGCCCGGCAGGCGACCGTCATCAAGCAAATTCGCGCCGCGGCCCGGAATCATGTCACCCTCGATGCTGGTGATCGTTTCATGGGCACCCTGTTTCACACTCTGTACAAGGGAATGGATAACGTGCCGTTCCTGAACAAAATCGGATTCCAGGCCTTGGCCGTGGGCAATCACGAGTTCGACGAAGGGGACGAAGGGCTCGCCAAGTTCGCCGATGCCCTTAAGTGCCCGATCCTGGCCGCGAATCTTGATGTCTCAAAGTCAAAATTATTGTCCGGCAAGATTCACCCGTTCACGATCATTACCGTCGGCGGTGAACAGATCGGCATCATCGGCCTGGTCACTACCGACACGAAAACGGGTTCACGCCCCTCGGCCGACATCGGCTTCGACCGGGATTATGCCGCCGTGGTCCAGAAGTATGTCGATGAACTCACCAAGCAGAAGATCAACAAGATCGTCGTCCTCTCGCACATCGGCCTGTCAGAAGACCTGAAACTGGCAAGCAAGGTCTCGGGCGTCGATGTCATCGTCGGCGGCCACAGTCACACGCTCTTGAGCAAGACCTATCGCGAGGCGAAGAACACGTACCCAATGAAGGTGAATGACAAAGACGGCAACCCCGTCTACATCGTGCAAGCGGGGGGCGGCGACAATCGCTTCGTCGGCAAGCTCGATCTCGAGTTCGACGCCAAGGGGTTAGTGACCAAGGTATCCGGCGACACGATTCTTCTCTCGAAATTCATCACGCCCGACCCGGAGATTCAAGCCGAGGTCGACAAACTCGCGAAG
>JAIOQJ010000075.1 GCA_021413475.1 Planctomycetota bacterium
ATCCGCGCATTGATCTCTTTGAATAAGAGCCCAATTTCACCGAAATCTTTCGTCTGCGAAGACTGATCGGCCATATGATCAAGTCGTGCCAAAGCTCGTTCTACTTCTTCATCCAGATCAGAAGGCTTGCTTTGTCGCTCAAGGTCACGAATTTCATTTTCGACCTTATTTTCCTCGATTTTAAGTTCATTGAAGACGGACACGATCGCCTGATATTGTTCGGGCCCTTCCGCGAGAGCAAGATTTCTTCCAACTCGCTCCCGTCTTAACCGAACACCTTGCAAAAACGAGCGTCTGGAGGCAATTGCCAGATCCAAATTGTCTTGACGGCGCTCTTGTTCGGCGAGCAGGCGAATTCTGGACCTTAGCGCAGCTCGCAGATCGGAATCGAATAGCCGCTGTCGGACGCAGCCCAACAAAAAATGCGTCGCCAATGGGCCATCGACCGTATTATGCTTGCATTGAGCATGGTCCTGCTGATAAAGGCCACAGAGATAGCGGAATGCTTTATTGTAAGGTTCCCGATACATTGGCCAGCCACAATCGACATCGAAGATGCGACAACTTTGAAGTGCAGCAGGCAGTCTCCCGACTGCGCGAGAGCGAAAAGGCATTCAAACTTTACGAGAGAAGAATCCTACCGGCAGCACGCGAGAATGTGAAGGCCGGCGTGGCTACGTACACCACAGGCAAGGTCCCGTTCCTGAGTCTCATCGACGCACAACGAAATCTTGTCGGCCAGCGCGAGCGAGCCTATGAAACGGCTGCCGAATACTTCCGTCGGAGCGCGGCCCTGGAGCGAGCGATCGGTGGCCCTATGCCCGACACGTCGTCGTCATCCCCCTGAAGCCGGTATCTCAATACTTGATCCCTTCGAGCGAAGCTTGCGGCGGAGTTGACGCTCCCGCACGAGTGCGTAAAGACATGGCGCGGTCAAGAACGTAATAAGTTGCACGGCCATCCCCCCGACACTTGGAATGGCCATCGGCTGCATCACATCCGAACCACGACCGTAGGTCAGGAACAGTGGCAGGAGACCGAATACAGTCGTCGCTGTTGTCATCAGCAATGCTCGAACCCGCAGCAGGGTGGCCTCGACAACCATTTCGCGCAGGGCAGCAATGTCCGTTGGTTCGGACTCTTTGTAGCGGTCTTCCAAGAAACTTAGAATCACCACCGCGGCGTCGTCGGCCACGCCAAACAAGGCGATGAAGCCGACCCAGACGGCCACGCTCAGGTTGGCCCCGTACCAGCTGAGCATCAGGAACCCGCCGGCGGCTGACACCATGATGCCGAAGAATACCACAGCGGCAAGCCACCACTGGCCCAAGCCGAGGTAGAGCAAGATCGCCATGGCACCCAATACGAGCGGCACCAAGATCGACAGTCGCTCCATCGCCCGCTTCTGATTCTCGAATTGCCCACCCCACTGCCAGTAGTAGCCCGGCGGAACGATGAGCGTCGCCTCTTCATGCCGCCCCGCGGCCACGAGTTCGTCGCTTCGCCTCTTTTCGGACTGAAGCAGTGCCTCGGCTTCTTCTACCACGCTCACTTCATCGCGATCGCGCGTGTTCATCGTCACGTAGCCAACCAGAAGACCGCCCTCGCTCTTAAGTTCCTGCGGACCGATGCGGTAGGTGATCTTCGCCACCTGGCCGATGGGAATGTGCCCCCCGCGTGCTGTTGGCACCAACACCCGTTCCAGGTCCTCAAAACGCTCGCGTAACTCTCGCGGATAGCGGACACGAATTGGATAGCGCTCGCGGCCTTCCACGGAGAAAGTCAGGTTCTCGCCGCCGATCGCCGTCTCGATGATGTCTTCCACGTCGCGAACGTTAACCCCCTGCCGGGCGATTGCGATCCGGTCGATTTCATATTCGATATAAGGCTTACCAACGATCCGATCGGCAACAACGTCCGTGGCGCCCGGGACGCGTTTCAGGATTTTCTCGATCTGAAGGCAGACCTGCTCGATTTGCTTCGGATCGGATCCGTAGACTTTCACGCCCATCATCGCCCGGAATCCGCTTTGAAGCATGACGATCCGGGTTTGGATCGGTTGCAGCCAGGTCGGCAGCACGCCGGGGATGGAGGTACGGGCCTGTAACTCGTTCAAGATCTCCGTCTTGGTGATACGCCGCTTTTTGCCGTCGGTCCCGTCGATCATCCGCCACTCGCGTTCGGGCTTGAGCAAAATGATGGTCTCGATCATGCCGATTGGGGCGGGGTCTAGCGCGGACTCCGCCCTGCCAAGTTTACCGACCACGCTGGCCACTTCCGGCACCTCGCGAATGGCGGCATTCTGACGCGCCAGCACGTCTTGTGCCTCGCTAAGCGAAGCGGATGGAAGCAGCGACGGCATGAATAGGAAGGACCCTTCGTCGAGAGGCGGCATGAACTCACGTCCGACGCCTGGAAATGTCGTCTTCAGCCGCTGCCATAAGAGTGCCGGCGTCGGGTCGTAACCAATTGCCTTGAGCGCGGTCGAAACCGGCCAGGCCAGGCGGGCGAAGCCGAGCCAGATAAGAAGTCCTGAGGCCGACACCGATCGCGGTCGGCAAGCCGGCATAGGACCCAGCGAGTTCAAGTCCCCAGTGCAATCCCAGCCGCGTGGCGATGGCGGCGGCGAAGCCCGAGGCGATTCCCATTCCCAATGCACGCCGGCGCGACCACGTGCCCGGCCGCAGTAGATAGTCGCACATTACCGGGACGACCGTCAGCGCCAGCACAATCGAGGCGGCGATGGCAAAGGTCTTCGTGTACGCGAGGGGCTTGAACATTTTCCCTTCCGCGCTCGCCAGAGCAAAAACCGGGATGAACGAGAGGATCGTATTGGAGACTGCAGTAACCATCGGGCGGCCAACTTCGATCGCTGCCTCGCGAATCACATCGCGACGGGGCCGGAGCGGCTCGTCCGCCAGTCGACGGTAAATGTTCTCCGTCATCAAGATACCCATGTCACTGACATCGCCGATGGCAATGGCGATGCCCGCCAAAGCCATGATGTTGATGTCCACTCCGACCGCGTACATCACAAGAAAGCTCAGGGCGACTGAAAGTGGAAGTGTTGGCAGAATCGTCAGTGAACTGCGAACGTGCAGAAGGAAGATGAGCACCACCAAGGCGACAACGATCAATTCCTCTGTAAGCGCCTCCCGGAGAGTAGCCATCGTTTCGTTGATGATAACGGTACGGTCGTAGAAGGAGACAATACGGACCGGCACCTGTCGGCCGTCGTCGAGTTGAATACGCAGCCCCGGCTCGATTTGCGCGATCTTTTCCTTGAGCCGGTCGATGACCAAGCGTGGGTTCTCGCCGTAGCGCATGACCACTCCACCGCCGACCGCCTCATGGCCGGCCTTGTCCAGTGCCCCACGGCGGAACTCGGGACCCGGTGTCACTTGTGCCACACTCTTGATGAAGATCGGCGTGCCGCCCTCCTCGCGGATGACGATGTTTTCAAGGTCCGTAACGCTCTTGATGAAACCCACGCCGCGGACGAAAAATTCGTATCCGTTCTTCTCGACTGCCTTGGCACCCACATCGAGATTACTACGGCGGACTGCCTCGTATACTTCCGGCAATTTGACACGATGAGCGCGGAGTTTTTCGGGGCTGACGTCGATCTGGTACTGCTTGACGAAGCCACCGATGGCGGCAACCTCGGAGACGCCCTCGACACCCTGGAGCTGATAGCGAACATACCAGTCCTGCAACGAGCGGAGTTTATCGAGCACCTGTCGCTGATCGGTGGGCGCAACGCCCTGAGGCTCCAGCGTGTACCAGAAAACTTGACCCAAGGCAGTGGCGTCCGGGCCGAGGACCGGGAGCACGCCGGTCGGTAGCCGGGCGGTTCCCATCCGCTCCAAGACGCGAGATCGCGCCCAGTAATAGTCGGTCTCATCGCGGAAGATGACGAAGACCATCGAGAAGCCAAAGCCGGACATCGAGCGGATCGATTTCACGCCCGGTGTTCCTTGGAGGCTGACAGTCAGAGGGTAGGTGACCTGGTCCTCGACGTCTTGCGGTGAGCGGCCGGCCCAGTCGGCGAAGACGATGACCTGCTTTTCGCCAATGTCTGGGATGGCATCGACGGGGATGTGGATTAGCGAATAATAGCCCGCGCCGATCGACGCAAACGCCACGAGCATGACGAGGAAACGGTTATCGAGGCACCAACGAATGACGGCGGCAACCATGAGGCACTCCTCGATTCAGACTTAGTGCTTGTGGCCGCCGTTGGAAGGGGCCGGTGGTCCGCCGTGGCCTGAATGCAAGTTGGTCCCGGTCTGGCCATTCGGAAACAGCAGGCTCGGCATTCCCTCGATCTGGCGCTGACTGTCGAGCAAGAACCCACCCCGTACCACGACACGATCACCTTCCCGCAATCCGGAGAAAACGGGATAGTATGCGGCGGGACGACCGCGGTCATCTGTTCCTTCTGTCCGCTGGCCAATCCGCAGCTCGACCAGTTCGTAAGCTCCGTCATCTTTTTGGCGATACGCGATTTGACGGCGGCCGGTATCAAGCACGGCCGCGATGGGAATCGCGAGTAGACCCGCTTTCTTGGAGGATTCCTTGATATCATTTGCCATGTGGTGGTGCGAATGATCGAGCCCGTCATGCCCCTTTGGCGGGGCGGGAGACTGCGGCACTTTCTCGAGCGTCATTTCGCAAATGGGGCATTTCCCCGCCATCTCTTTCACAACATCAGGATGCATCGGGCAAAGATACTTCCCCTCCAGGCCGGTCGATTCGGGAGTGCCATCCGACCGCAAAGCAACACGGACCGTTGCCGATGCATACATGGCCGGTTTGAGCCGCCGCTCGGGATTTTTCAGATTGACCCGTGCCCGCACGGTACGCGTTCGGTCGTCGAGGAACGGATCGATGAAAACAACGGTTCCCGTGAATCGTTCGTTAGGATAGGCTTCGACCGACACTTCAACCTTCTGCCCGGTCCTGACCCATCCCAAGTCGTATTCGTACAGATCCAGGTAAAGCCAAATGGGATCGAGGTCAGCGATCCGGTAAAGGGGATCGCCCTCCTTGACGTATTGGCCGGCACGGACACTTTTCTCGATAACGGTGCCGCCGAGCGGCGCGTAAACCGTGAGATGAGTAGCGGTTTTGCCCGACTTCTCGATTTCGGCAATCTGTTCGGGAAGGAGGCCCAGCAGCCGCAGTTTCGTGCGGGCCGCCTCGAGGTTTGCTTCCGCGAATCCGGGCTCGAACGCGCCGGGGCGTTCTTTCACCTTTTTCATTTGTTCGAGTGCCCGGATCAGTTCACCTTGGCCCACGAATAATTCGGGACTGTAAATGTTCAATAGATGATCGTCTTTTTTTACCTGCACGCCGGTGAAATCAGCGAACACTCGATCGATTCGGCCAGCGGTACGGGCGGAAATAAGGGCCACCTGCCGCTCGTTATAGTCGATCTTGCCAACAGTCCGGACTTCCTTGAACAGATCCCGATTTTTGATCGGCACGGTTTCCAAGCCCGCGCGCTCTGCCAGACTGGCTTGGGCATCAGATAGTTCCTCAATTGGGACGAGGTCCATCCCGCAGATTGGACAGTGGCCCGGTCCCGATTGCCGCACTTGAGGGTGCATGGAGCAAGTCCAGACTCCCCCCGCGCTTTTGGTCGTTTGCCTCGGCCAGTACGTAATGGCGAGCAAGCCGCCGGCCAATAAGGTCGCGACTCCGGCCGTCCAGACGATCGAACGAACGCTAAGTCCCATAGTCGATTTCCTTCACGGTAAGTCGCCGGAATCTCGCCCGGATGATTTTGGCAACCTCGATGACGGTAACGGGCGTCAAAGCAAGCACGAGGAGTAAGGGCCACTCCCACATGCCGTGGGCGGAAGTCTCCTAAATCGGCCGTGCGAACGGCAAAGTCACTACGGCGAGCTGCAGCAGAACCGAGGCAACGATGGCAGCGAAAAGAAAAGGGTTGGAGAGCAATCCCAACTGGGGCATTGTATATCGCTGGCTGCGGCATGCGAACGAATAGAAAATAAAGGCGTAGGAGATTAAACAGAAAACGAAGGTCCGCGCCTGTGGCAGATTCGCTTCTTCTCCCTGGTACACGAGTGCGAAACGCGTAAGCTCTCCGATGTCGCCAAGCATGCGATCAAGCTAGGTCGCGATGGCTTTCCGGTCAGCAAGGGTTTCGCCGCTGCCATGAAGACCTACCGCGAACGGCTGGCGAAAGATCCAGGTTGTGCGAAAATGTTTTTGAAGAATGGTGAGCCATTCGCGGAAGGGGCCATTTACCGTAATCCCGCGTTTGCCTCCTTGCTGGAGAAATTTGCCGAACGAGAATCGTTCGCCACTTTCTACAAGGGCGACGTCGCCGACAAGATCGCGGCGGCGTTCAAAGAGAACAATGGAATCGTGACGGCCGGCGATCTCGCTGCGTATCGCGCGATTGAGGTCGAACCGCTCTCATTGAAGTGGAACGGCTTTACTCTGTACACGCCCCCACCGTCTTCCGGTGGGCTGACCGTGCTGCAAACCCTCTCGATCTTGAAAGCACTCGGTTGGCCGGCCGCGCAGGCAAACGAAACTGTGGTGACGCGCACCTTTGTTGAAGCACTTCGCATCGCCTGGACCGATCGCTTCCAGTTTCTGGGCGACCCGCAGAAGATTAAAGTGCCGATTGCTCGATTGCTTTCGGAAGAACACGCCAAGACATCGGCCGAGCGGGTTCGAGAAGCATTGAAGTCCGGCAAGCCGGTCGAAGCAAAGTCGGATGGCCGGAGCGCTAACGGCACCGTCGATCTGAATGCCATCGATTCATCGGGTTTGACGGCGGCTTTGACCTTTACACATGGCGGCTACTTGGGTGCTCAGGTGGCGATCGAGGAATTAGGGATTGTGTTCGGACACGGAATGTCGCGCTTCGACCCGCGCCCCGGCCGAGCGAACTCGCCGGGACCGGGCAAGCGCCCGCTCCACAACATGTGCCCGACTATCGTGACCAAAGACGGCCAATCGGTCCTGTCCGTTGGTGCCACCGGCGGCAGGAAAATTGTAAGCGCGGTGACAGCAGTTCTGGCCAATCGCATCGGGCATGGAATGGCAATCACAGATACCGTCAACAAGCCACGCATCCACTCGGAAGGCGACCTCGCTACAATTGTGGACAACGACATCAAGGGCGTTGAAGCTCTGAAAGATCTGGGTTACACCGTGACGACCGGAACCGTAGCTGCTTTGAATGCCATCGAGCGCAATCCCGAAACGGGAACGCTGGCTTCCGCGGCTCGTTGAACTGATCGAGACAGTCCTCACGCAACAAGTTGGACGAGCCGGCGCAACCGCCGGGCCAATTGGCGCGGTTCCGGACGGGTGCCCACAAAGTCGTGGCGCGAATCGTACCGCATGTAAGCCTGGCCCAGCGGCTTTTCGGAAAGCACGATAATTGCTGACGGACTTGACAGCAACGGGTCTTCCCTCAAGTATGCCAAGACACCATCACCGCCACCCCAGGGGAGGTCTTGCTCGATTACAAGAATCTCGGGCATTTGGTCCTGAAGTTGAGCAAGGCACGCCAGGCCGTTGGTCGCCGTGCGTACCTCGAAGCCTTCGCGTTCGAGAACTTTCACATACGAGTTCAAACGGCTCTGATCATGCAGAGCGACAATTACAGTTCGTCGAGTAATCAATGATGTCGTCATGACTCAGCATGCCTTTCTTAATAAGGGCGAAGAAATTTCAATAATTGCGACGGCGCTATCGGGCGAAAGCTCCGGGACGATTAACTTCGAATATGGATGAGGCTAAGCGAAGGACGGGATCGTCGTCAGATCGCTCGGATGCATCGTGAGGAGTTTCTTCGCGAAGCCGATAGCCAACGCCATGCACGGTCTCGACAAAGTCTCGTGACTCGGTCACACGAGCGATCTTCTTGCGAAGCGATTTGACGTGGGCGTCAATCGTACGAAGGCCGACCAACGAGTCTTCACCCAGGGCTGCAACCACCAATTGCCGCCGCGAGAATGTTCTGCCCGGTTGGCGTAGGAAGGTCTCGAGCAGGCGAAACTCTGTCTTCGTCAAATTGATCGTCGTGCGCCCATGTGCCACTTCATGTCGCCGCCGATCCATGCGGACACCATGTTGCTCGATGATGTCATCGAAGGCCGTTCGCTCAGATCTCGCGAAGACGGCGTTGACGCGATGCAGGAAGACCTTCGCGTTGAATGGCCTCACGATAAACTCGTCCGCCCCCGCGTCGAAACTGGCTATTTCTTCGGCCGTATAGTGCCGATCCGAGACAGCTACGATCGGGATATTCCGAGTACGGATTCCCGCACGTAATTCACGGCAGACATCAAAGCCAGTCAACGAAGGCAGCGAAAGGTTCAGGACCACCATTTCAGGCAAATGCGTTCTCGCCTTGTTGAGCCCCACCCAGCCATCCGCCGCCACGAGCACCTCCATACCCAATGGTTGCAGCGCTTGGATCATGGAGTTGAGTGCGTTCGACTCGGGCTCAACGATCAAAACTCGCGTTGTCGCCATTTTCATTAACTCCTTTCGGTGGCCTCGGCACGCTGAAAATGCTGTTTTCGAACACGCGGTTTATTGGGCAACCGTAATGTTAAGTAAGTTGATCATTATAGTATGTTATAGTCCCAGGGAGTACAAGTCAAACAGATTGAAGTGAACCTAGTGCCCCGTCCAGACTAAATTTTGGAGTTGCAACATACTGAATCCGTTCCTCTTAGCCCCGTTCACGGGGCTTCCCGCGAAGCGGTTTAGGCCCGCCGTTTACGGCGGGTTGAAGGAAATCGACAATCACTCCAGTGAGCCCCGTTCACGGGGCTTCTCGCCGTTCGGCTTCAGCCATTTCGGCCAGAATTCACGGACCAAATGAAGGTCAAACGTGGGCGACGGTACGACTTCGACGGCTAAAGCCGAACAGCGAGAAGCCCCGTAAACGGGGCTCAAACGCAGATTTTTTCGCGATCCCCACCCGCCGTAAACGGCGGGCCTAAACGCTGCGCGAAAGCCCCGTGAACGGGGCTAAGAGGTCCCGGCCGCCATCCGAAAATTTAGTCTGGACGGGGCACTAGGTGCGAGTCTGTCACTTCGGGGCGCCATTCAAACTTGACGCGCGTTCTGGCTCGATCCACTGGCAACATCCCTACCACGGTTATATACTCGACCAACTTGACAAAATAAGTTTAAATTTAACGAAGTACGATCATAACTACCAATACAACCAACATGTTCCGTTGACGCACATTTAATGTTAATTAAGATTGTAACCGAAGTAAAGATTATACCGATTCTCGGAGCGTCGTCATGGCATCCCCCCTGAAGCGAATGAAAAATCGCATGCGGTCTTTGATTATTCTTACAGTCGTCTATTCATTTATTCATTGCTCGGCGAAGATGGCTATCGCTGCGGATTACACCTGGAACACCACGAGCAATACCTGGAACACAGCCGCCAACTGGATCGGTGGCCTTCCTGTCAGCAATCTCGCGACAAATCTGATTTTTGGTGGGAGCACGCAATACACGGTCACGGACAACATCGGCACCGGTGCTTTCGTTTTCAATTCGATCACGTTTAACAATTCGTACTCTGGAACCGGCAGCGGGGTGACACTTGCTCCGGCCGCCGGCCAGACGTTGACGATCGGCGTCGGAACCTCACCCGGGATCATCCAGAACGGTTCCGCTTCCGCGAGCATCATGATGGCGGTAACCATCGCCAATACGCAAACCGTTACTCCAGCCATTTCAATTACCAGCACGGGTGGTTTGAGCCTTTTAAGCCTTAATACCGTCAGTGGAAAACAGCTGACGTTCAGCGGCAACTATAACGGCTCTGGGACGAATGCCAACAATCAAAACACATTCTCCGGAACCGGTGCCACATTCATCACCGGTGGCATCATTCAAAACGCCAACGGAGCGACCGTTGTCAAAAGTGGTACAGGCACTCTCACTCTCAATGGGGCTGGTGACTACAACGGGGCCACTACCATTAGTGCCGGCGTCGTCAATATCCGGAACGCAACATCGTTGGGTTCGACGGCCGCGGGAACGAGCGTGACCGCGAACGGGGCCGCCTTGCAAATTCAAGGCGGAATCACGGTTGGGAATGAAGCGCTGAGTCTTATCGGCACGGGCGTTTCCAACGATGGCGCGTTGCGGAATATCTCCGACACCAACGATTACGGCGGTCTGATCACGCTAGCCGGCGCTGCCCGCATCAATTCCGATTCGGGATTGCTGAAGCTCAGCAACGTCGGCACCATCATAGGTGCGACCTTCGGCCTCACCGTTGGCGGGGCTGGCGACACGCAGATTGACAGCAACATCGGCACGACAACGGGCACCCTGAACAAAGACGGTCTGGGCACGCTGACGCTCACCGCTGACAGCACGTATTCGGGCCTCACGACCATTAGCCAGGGCACCCTACAGATCGGCAATGGCGGCACGACGGGTTCGATCGTCTCGGATGTTTCCAATAGCGGAACTCTGATCTTCAATCGCTCCGACAACGTGATTTTTAGTGGAAATATCTCTGGCAACGGAACGATCACCCACGCGGCCGGCAGCATCCTGACTCTGACTGGAACGAACACCGCCAGCACCGTGAACATCACTTCGGGAACGCTCCAAATCGGCTCGGGCGGCACGACCGGTAGTATTACAGGCAACGTCAACAATTCGGGCACGCTCACGTTCAATCGCTCGGATAATGTCGTCTTCAGTGGAAACATCACGGGCGGCATCGTCAATCAGGCGGGCGGCGGAGCGATTACTCTTTCTGGAACCAACACGCCGACCATGATCAATGTGAACTCCGGGTCGCTACGCGTTCAACCCGGCGCGACATCGACCGCCACGGACGTCATCGTCGCCAGCGGCGCCGGATTTTCGACGTTTAACCCCGGCGCCAATGCGGTCGATGTGAAGACGCTCACATTTAGCGCGGGCGCGACGACGCTCGGCATCGACTTCGTGGGGACGCCCGCCCTCTCGGGTTCGACATCGACCGGTTACGTACCATTCATCAACGTCGCGCAATCGGACGGCTTCGTCTCCAATGCCTCGACGACGATCAACATCACCAATAACGGCGGTGCGCTGAACGGCACTTTTACCTTGGTGAAATACTTGGGAACCGATCCGACGCCTGCAAACTTCACATTCGGTACGCAGCCTCCCCGTGCTAGCGTCACGCCGATTTTCGATACAGTGAACAAGGAAATCAACATCACGATTGCCCAGTTAGCCATCAAATGGACCGGAACCGACGGCACCAATCCGACTTTCTGGGATATCGGCACGATCGACGTCAATGGCAATGCCTTGACGGGAAGCGTGAACTGGCAGCAAGTCGGTGGCGGCAATCCCGCGACCGCCTACACCCAGGTGAACCCCAGTCCCGGCGATACCGTCATTTTCGACGGCACGGCGTCGAGTTTCACCGTCGCGTTGCAAACAAATTTGGCACCAAGCTCGATCACCGTCAGCGGCGGCAACTACACGTTCAACGGCTCCGGCAACCTGAGCGGCCCGGCCGCTTTGAATATCGATGGAGCGACGACATTCCTGCTTCTCAACAACACGGCGACCAACACGTTCACCAGCGGCACCAACATCACCAACGGTGCCACCCTCCAAGTCGGCGACGGCACGAATTCGAGTAACTTGCCTGGGAATGCCTCTTTCACCAACGGCGGCACCCTGAAATTCAACCCGGGAAGCACGGTGACTTTTGACGGCAGCATCATCGGCACTGGGGCTATTCAGGTGAATAGCTCCACGGTGATCTTTACCAATGTCGGCAACACTTACACTGGCGGCACCACGATCGATCTGGGTGCCACCTTGCAGATTGGCGATGGGACGAGTTCCGGCTCGCTCCCGACCACGAGCATTACGAACAACGGCACCCTGGCTTTCAACCCAGAAGCGGTTGGCTACACATTCACAGCGACTTTGACCAGCGGTGCCGTGAGCATCCTCGGCAGCAACACCACGACTTTCACGGGCACTAATACGTATGCCGGCGGCACGACTATCGCTAGCGGTGCCAAACTCCAGATTGGCAATGGCTCCACGGGTGCATTGCCCGGCAATGTGATCAGTAGTGGAACGCTCGCTTTTAATCTTGGTTCGAGCTACACATACGGCGGCAATGTCACCGGCGGTGCCATTCAGATCCTGTCCAATACGGTGATCCTGACCGGCACGAATGCTCTGACTCTTGCTTCGTCCGTCAGCAGCGGAGCGACGTTGCAACTTGGAGACGGCACCACTCCCGGTTCATTCACGGGCAGCAACATCGTCAATGCCGGTACGGTGATCTTCAACCCAGGCCCGACATCCATCAGCTTCGGGTCGGCAATCAGCACCACGGGTGGCGTGAACATCCTGAGCGGTACCGTGACGCTTTCTGTCGCCAGTACCTATACGGGCCCGACCAATATCAGCAATGGCGCGACGCTTACAGCCGGCATCGCCCAGTCGGTTGCGGCCGCTTCGTCCACGACCCTTGCTGCCGGTGCCACGCTCGATCTGAATGGTTTCAGTCATAACTTTAACTCACTGAACGCCGCCGCCGGCAGCTTTATTCTACTTGGCAACAACACCTCGACTCTCCTCACCTTCAATGGCGGGGGAACTGTCACGATCGACGGAATCATTTCCGGTTCGGGCGGAATCAGCAAGACGGGGGCTGGTACCGTTATCCTAAGCGCTCAGAATTCATACACGGGCGACACGAATGTTCAGAACGCGAACGCCGTGATCCGGCTCGCGGGGTCAAACCCCAACGTGTTACCGATCACGACGCACCTTCTCAATGGCAACAACAATAACGCAACGCTCGATTTGAACGGCATCAGTCAGGAGGTCGCCGGGTTTGGAGGTTCGACGGCGTCGCCGAGAGTAATCAATCCGAATACGGCTCCGGCCGCGGTCTTTACTTTGAATATTGCCTCCGGCAGCAACACATCGCAATGGTTATTGGGAGCGGCCGCGTCGAGCGGCAATTTCAGCCTGGTGAAGAAAGGCGCGGGCGAGCTTATCCTCGCCAAGGCAAACCTGTTCACAGGCACCACCACAATCAGCAATGGCACGCTGACAGCCGGCATCGCCAATGCGCTTTCCACGAGTACGGCCGTGACGGTGACCACGGGAACGACTTTTAATCTTGCCAATTTTAGCCAATCGATTGGCCCGCTCGCCGGCGACGGCAGTGTGACTCTCGGAACGAACGCGGCCACAACGTTGACCATCAACGGCGGCGTGACGACGTTCTCGGGCGTCATCTCGGGAACGGGAAATCTTTCGCGCCTCAATGCGAGCAACCTAGCCGATCAAGTGCTGACTTTGGCTTCCCAACAGTCCTATATCGGCAACACCAACATTCAAGGTACAGGTGCCGCGATTCGGATCGACGTCAACGACGCGCTTCCCACAACAACGACATTAACATTCAACGGGACAACAAACGGTGCCGGTATCACTCCCGAATTGTATTTCGATCTAAACGGGAAGAACCAAACAATTGCCGCCCTGACCAGCGCCACAACCACCGGCCGCGTGTTCATCGAAAACAACAGCGGCGCGGGAACATCGGTGTTGACCATCACGAACGGAACTGGCACATTCAGCGGGGCCGTGACAACGGGCACCTCCAGCATTCGCGATAACAACGGCGTCGCCACGGGCGGAATCGTGGCCGTGAGCTTTACTGGTGGAACTACTACATTCTTTCGGCCGCAAGCCTACACTGGTGCGACATCAATCAGCAATGCCACGCTGATTCTTTCCAGTAATGCAGTGGATGCAGTTGCCAGCTCGGGTCAGGGCGAACTAGCGGTCGGCAGCACCGTGACGATCAACGACGGTGGTGAACTGGCCGGCGTCAGCACGATTTCGCCTGATACTCTCGTCGTCAGAGTCGGCACGGTAAATGGTCCTGTCAGCCTCACCGGTGGCATCACCGGGACAAAGCTCTCTGGAACCGGTACGCCGACTCCAAATCTGGTTCTCGCCGGCACGCTGAGCGTCTCGGGAGCGAATAACTCGGTGACGACCGGAAACGTGTCCGTGGCTGGCACGACCACGATCAACAGTGGCGGTACTTTCTCGGTCAACAGCCTGGCAACGCTTTCTGGTGTTGGAACTATCGTCGTTGATGGCTCACTCGTTGTCGACGGCACCGTCAACAAAGATCTCACGGTAAACGATGCTGGCTCAGTGGCGGGCATCGGCACCATATCGGGTGCGGTCAACCTTGGCGGCGGCGTGACGGGCACAACGATAGCCAGCACCGGCACCCTGACGCTCGGCGGAACGTTCGGCGTTTCGGGAGAGAACAACAGCATCGCCAGCGGGGAAGTTTCCGTCGCTGGATTGACTTCGATTAGCAGCAGCGGCGCTCTGCTAGTTGACATCGGCACGACATTTTCCGGTGCCGGGAATGTGGATGTTTCGGGCTTGTTGACCGCCAAAGGCATCGTCAACAAGACCGTGACCGTGAACGATGGCGGCTCGCTCGCGGGAGAAGGTAGCGTGTCGGGTGCGGTCAGCCTAGGCAGCGGCGCGACGGGCACAACGATATTCAGCACTGGCACCCTGACCCTCGGCAGCACGCTTGGCGTTTCCGGGACGAATAATCACATTACTACTGGAACGGTCTCGGTCGCCGGATTGACCACCATCAACAGGGGCGGCACCCTTGTCGTCAATAGTTCAGCAACACTCAACGGTGCCGGGAGCGTGGATGTCACCGGAACATTAATCAACAACAGCAACACCTTCGGTAAGACGGTGAACCTGTTGGCCGGTGGTACGCTTCGGGGCATTGGTACCTATGGAGACGTATCGGTTCCCAACAACGCAACTCTTTCGCCAGGAAATAGTATTGGAACATTGACGGTGGCTAGTGCTTCGTATGCGTCTGGAGCGACCTTTGAGGTCGAACTCGGAAGTGCTAATCCCGGCCCATATACCGGCAACACCAACGACTTGTTGATCGTTATCGGCACCTTCAATTTCGACACCGGTTCCATTGTGCGAATTGAATCACTAACGACTTTCACCACGCCCGGAACGTTTGAATATCGGGTCGGCGCGGCCAACACGTACTTACTCGACAGCAATTCTCTCGGCGGTGATCCGTTTACCTTCGGGTCGTTCACTGTGGGCGGAAGCAACACGGGTCCCGTAATTTTGGACGTTGGCGACTTCGCCATCGTTGGCGACAGCTTCTTGCTACAAAGTTCCGGCAACGATCTGATCCTGACCTACAACACCGCCGCACCAGAACCCTCGGCCAATTTGCTGATCTCCTCCCTCGCTGGACTGGTTTTCCTTGGCGTCCGCAAGCGATGGCGGTCCCGAACCGCTCGGATCGCGCCAGCCTGAAAAGCAACTGACGGCCTTTATGCCGATGACAAGGGATCGCTAACGGAATTTGCGACGGAGGACGATCGCATGAAAACGGAATGGACCAATCGCCGACTGGGTTTTACCCTGATCGAGCTACTCGTCGTGATCGCCATCATCGCTGTCTTGATCGGCCTACTTCTGCCAGCGATTCAGAAAGTTCGCGAATCGGCCTCGCGAACTCGTTGTTTGAACAATCTCAAGCAGATC
>JAIOQJ010000472.1 GCA_021413475.1 Planctomycetota bacterium
GTGTTCGATCTGTGTTTCATCCGTGGCTAAAATTCTTTCGATCAAGCGTTCGTGGGTGCCGGGTACTGCTGGCAGAGACTTTTCACCTCGCCGCGAACGCGTTCCAACACCGCCGTATCTTCGGGACTTCCCAGTACCTGCGTGATCCACTTGCTGATCTGTTTCATCTCGGTTTCCTTCATGCCGCGAGTCGTTAGCGCGGGCGTGCCAATGCGGATGCCGGATGGGTCGAGCGGCGGGCGCGTATCAAATGGGATCATGTTCTTGTTGATGGTGATGCCGGCCACATCGAGGGCGTGTTCCGCCTGCTTGCCGGTGACGCCTTTCTTGAAGACATCCACGAGCAACAGGTGATTGTCGGTCCCGCCGGAGACGATCGGGAAGCCGGCCTTCTGCAACTCCTCCGCCAGCACCTTCGCATTGATGAGCACTTGTGTGATGTGTTCCTTGAACGACGGCTGCAACGCTTCCTGGAAAGCGACCGCCTTCGCGGCAATCACGTGCATCAACGGGCCACCCTGCAAGCCGGGGAAGACGGCCGAGTTGATTTTTTGCATCCACGCTTCACGGCACATGATCACGCCGGCCCGCGGGCCTCGCAGGGTTTTGTGGGTGGTCGTCGTCACGAAATCGGCATGGGGAACCGGGTCCGAATGCTTTTTCGCGGCCACCAGACCGGCGATGTGGGCCATATCGACCATGAAGAGGGCCCCGACTTCCTTGGCAATCTCGCCGAACTTCGCGAAGTCGATCTCACGCGGGTACGCACTCGCCCCGGCCAGGATCAGCTTCGGCTTGTGCTCGCGGGCCAGCTTCACCATCTGGTCGTAATCGATGCGGTTGGTGTCGGGCGTCACACCATAGCCGACGGCCTTGAAGTACTTGCCGGAGAAGTTGAGCTTCATGCCGTGCGTCAGGTGTCCGCCGTGCGCGAGATCCATCGCCAGGAACGTGTCGCCCGGTTGCAACGCGGCGAAAAAGACAGCCATGTTCGCTTGCGCGCCGGAGTGCGGTTGCACGTTGGCTCGCTCGGCCCCGAAGAGTTTCAGCAGCCGTTCGATCGCGAGCTTTTCAACGACATCGACGAACTCGCAGCCGCCGTAGTACCGCTTGCCGGGATAGCCCTCGGCATACTTGTTGGTCAGCACCGACCCCTGGGCCGCCAGCACGGCCGGGCTTGTGTAGTTCTCGGAAGCGATCATCTCCAGGCCGGTTTGCTGTCGGCCGCGTTCGCCTTGAATCGCCTGCCAAACGTCGGGATCGGTTTTTTGCAGAATGTCCATCGATTTACCTGTGTCCAAAAACGCTCCGCTTTGCGTCGCGGCTAACCGGGCGACTTCACGATACATTCTACGAAACCGCTCACGGTTTTCGTCGTAGAGTGCCCGTGATCAGGCCGTGCGGTTCGTCGGTGGCAATGAAGATCTGGTTGGGGTTATCGCGGCCGAAAGGGGTCAAGTTGAACGGAATGCGATGGCGGTTCGGCATGGTTAGCGTGATCTCATCGATGGCTTCGCACGCTTCGAGTGTCGCGGTGCCCATCGCATTTAGGGTATGCTGCACGCCGAGACTCTGATGCCCGGCGAAGGTTTCGAGTAACGTTCGGCGAATTCGCTCGTGATGCGTGTTGGCGTCCACGCTCGTTGAAGTGTAGGTCCATTCCGCGTTCATTTCGGTGGCGAATATGCGGTCGTCGCAATCGGGCAGGGTGCGGAACTCGTCGCGGTGAAAGTCGCGAAAGGCGGAGTCGGTGGTCTTGAGGATGTAGAGCGTCTCGATACCACCGATGAGCGTTCGCTTGGTACGCGAGATTTTTGCCCGGGCGACCCGTTGCTCGGGCCCTTGGCCGACAAACGCGTGCGGGTGCGGTTGGCCCGCGACCGAGATGCGCTCCCAACCTTGAACTTCGATGTGGATGTCGGCGACGGACACTTGCGGATAACGATTTAGAAAATGATCGGCGAGCAGAACCGCGAAACTCTCCGGATTCGACGGGGAGTGATCGCGTGCCAAAATATACACGGTGTTCTTCATCGTATCAGTGGCTATGACTTTGCGATTGTCGCCCACCGTGTAGGCGGGAATGAAGTCGCCTTCGAGCTGAATCGCGACGTTCCATTCGATCAATTCGTGAAAATCCGCCTGGTGCGTCACTTTGGTCAGGCGAACACGTGACTTCCCATACGAGTTCCGCGTAAGTACAACGGCCATGAGGGTCGATCTCCCGGATTTCGGAATCAGAGACTCGTCGATGATACCATACCGCGAAGCCCGGGGAATCGGCGAGTGGGCCCTTCGCGGCCAGCGCGTCTTTCTGCCCGAGGGCGAGGGCATCCGCCCCGCTGCCGTGATCGTCCGCGATGGCCGGATCCACGCTATTCGTGATCCGAACGATCTACCTGCGAACCTGCCGATCGTGGAAGCCAACGACCACCTGATTCTGCCGGGCCTGGTCGAAATTCACGCGCACATCAACGATCCGGGCCGAACCGAGTGGGAAGGCTTCGCCAGTGCCACGGTGTCCGCCGCCGCGGGTGGCATCACCACGCTGATTGACATGCCGCTCAACAGCAGCCCGGTGACGACGAGTGTTGAATCGCTTCGGCGGAAACAAGAAGCGGCACGGGGATCCATCGCCGTCGATGTCGGCTTCCACGCGGGAGTCGTGCCGGGCAACGCGGACGAAGTCGGGCCGTTGATCGCGGCAGGGGTCTGCGCTTTCAAGGCATTCCTGTGCCACTCGGGGATCGATGATTTTCCGAACGCGACCGAGGCCGATCTGCGAACAGTGATGCCGCAACTGGCCGCGGCGGGGTTGTCGCTCTTGGTCCATGCGGAGCTAGTTTCGCCATTGCCGCCGGAGATCGAACGCCGTTTCGCGGAACAGCCGACGTCATACGCGGCCTATCTGGCCACGCGACCGACCGATTGGGAAGTCGCGGCCATCCGACTGATGATCGATCTCTGCCGGGAGTATCGCTGCCCGGTGCACATCGTTCATCTGGCGGCTGCGGAGGCGGCGCGGTCGATGCTCGCGGCCGCGCGGGCCGAGGGCTTGCCGCTCACCGTGGAAACTTGCCCGCACTATCTCACCTTTGCGGCCGAGGAGATTCCAGACGCCGATCCTCGTTATAAGTGCGCCCCGCCAATTCGCGAGCTTCGACAGCGATCGATCCTTCGCGAGATGGTGCTTCGCGGCGAGATCGACACACTGGGCTCCGATCACTCGCCCGCCCCGCCGGAACTCAAGCATCTCGACACCGGCGACCTGAAGCGCGCCTGGGGCGGCATCGCGTCGTTGCAACTTCTGTTGCCGGCGTGCTGGACGGCCCTCGGTACTTTGGAACGCACCATCACGGCATTGACGAGTCGGCCTGCTGAAGTCGCAGGTCTCGCGGATCGCAAAGGGTCAATCGCGCCGGGAAAGGATGCCGACTTGGTGATCTTCGATCCCGATGCGGAATTCGTGGTCACGCCGGAAACGCTGCATCATCGCCACAAGGCGACGCCTTATATCGGAAGAAAATTACGGGGTGTCGTAGCCGCGACGTTCTTGCGTGGAGCATGCATTTATCAGCAGGGAATCCTGGAACAACGCACGAACGGGCAACTTCTAACGAGGGCCGCCTCATGAACGTGGACGCCCTGAATCGGATCCCTCTTGACGAGGCCCGCGCGACTTTGAAACGCTGTTGTCATTCGTCGCGCTGGGTAGACGAGATGCTCAGACGACGGCCGTTCGCGTCAAACGACGCTCTCTTCCTCGCCGCCGGGGAATGCGAGACGCAAATGGAAAAGACCGATTGGCTCGAAGCGTTCGCGGGGCATCCGCGTATTGGGGACGTGGACGGTCTACGAAAGAAATTCGCAACCACGGCCGACTGGAGTTCGGGCGAACAGGCCGGCGTCGCGGGGGCGGCCGACGCGATTCTGCACGAACTGGCCGAGGGGAATCGCTTGTACGAAGAACGCTTCGGCCATATCTTCATTGTTTGCGCCACGGGCAAGAGTGCGGCCGAGATGTTGCACTTGCTCCGCGAGAGATTGCCCAACGATCCCGAAACGGAACTCCGAGTCGCGGCAGCGGAACAAGCGAAAATCACCCGCTTGCGCCTGGAGAAAGCATGAGCCGATTCAGCACGCACATTCTCGATACCGCCCGCGGCTGCCCGGCGACGGGGGTGGGCGTCGTGCTCGAAATGGCGAATGCGAATGGATGGACGGAAGTCGGCCGAGGCGTCACCGACAATGACGGCCGCGTTCGCGATTTGCTACCGGAGGCGATTCCGCTAAGGGGCGACTTTCGCCTTCGGTTTGCCACGGGTCCTTACTTCAAGGCAATCGGGCTGACGGAGTTTTATCCCGAGGTGATCGTTCAAGTGCGTCTCGATGGCACGGCGGTGAAGTATCATCTGCCCCTATTGCTGAGTCCGTTTTGTTATTCGACGTATCGGGGGAGCTAAAGGTTTCATCTCGACACTTATTATCTCCTTGCGATCTCCGCCGGCGCGGGGATGGCGTTTCAGATCGTGGTGAACACGCAACTGCGAACCTACATGAACTCGCCGATGCAGGCGACACTTGTTTCGCTCGCAGTCGGCACGGTTCTTGCTCTGATTTATTGCTTGATTGCGGGTTACTCCTGGCCGAGTTTCGCAAGACTCGGCGAAACCCCCTGGTGGGCGTGGATCGGCGGCTTTTTCGGCGTGCTGTTCTTGTGGTGCGGTGTGGTGGCTTCGCCCCACTTGGGCGTCGCTTTGACTTTCGGTCTGGTCGTCACCGGTCAAATGGCAACCGCGACGATCATCGACCACTTCGGCCTGCTCGGCGCGCGCATCCAACCCGTGTCGCTCGGCAAAATCGCGGGAGTGGTGCTAATCGTCATCGGGGTGGCAACGGTCGCGGCGTTTCGTGAATAAACGTATTGATTCGAATTGAGGTCCTCCATGCGTGGATTGATTGCCGGCATACTCGTTCTGATCGTCGCCCGCGCGGTCTTTGCCGCCGATACGGAAACGAAACCGTCCACGGGAACGTCGTTTCGTTTTGAGAAACGCGACGGTCAGAAGTTCACGGGCAAGATCACGAACGCGATCCTCATCAAAACCGAGTCCGGCAAACAGGAGGTTGAACCGAGTCATATTCGGCGAATCACCCTGGGGCCGGTGGGTGAAGTGATGGGCGACGTCATCGAGCTCAGCGATAAAACGCAAGTCCGCGGAAAGATCGATGCGCCCGCCATAAACGTCCCGGTGGATGGAAACGAGGTGATTCAGGTCGTCGAATTGGCGACGATCCGCGAGATCAAGGCGTCGAGCGAAATTTCCACGGGGTTAGCCGCCATCCTGATCGGCCTGCTAACCTTGACGGCGATGGAGATCGTCCTCGGTATCGACAACGTGATCTTTCTGGCCATCCTGGCCGGGAAGCTCCCCCCCGAGAAACAGCCGCGGGCCCGGAAACTTGGGCTCGCGGCCGCGCTGGGAACGCGTCTCCTGTTGCTCGCAACCCTATCGTTCCTGATTGGCTTGACCAAGCCGCTCTTCACGCTCCCGGATTTGCCGCTCATGCATAATCTCGAAGCGCGGGAAGTTTCTCTGCGTGATTTGGTGCTTTTGATCGGTGGCATGTTCTTGATTGGCAAAAGCGTTCTGGAAATGCACGAGAAGATCGAAATGAGCGGGCACAAGGAGACTGCCAAACCAGCCACGCCGCCAAGCTTCGGAAAGGTTCTCGTGCAGATCGCCATCATCGACATTGTTTTTTCGCTCGATTCGGTCATCACGGCCGTCGGCATGGTCGAGGAACTCTGGGTCATGGTCGCGGCCATGATCATTTCCATGCTGGTGATGCTCGTATTCGCCAGCACGATCAGCGATTTCGTGGCCAAACATCCGACGCTGAAAGTGCTGGCCCTGAGTTTCCTCATCCTGATTGGCGTCATGCTCGTGGCCGAAGCACTGGGGCAGCACATGGATAAGGGGTACATCTACTTCGCGATGGCGTTCGCCGTCGTCGTCGAGATGATTAATTTGCGATTGCGGCATACGCCGGTCGACAAGCCGCTTGCGGCTTAGCGGACGCTTTCACAAACGGAAATCGCGAAGTTGCGAGAGCGAGCGCTAAGCCGCAAGCGGCTCGGGCGGAATATCTTCAGCTCTCGTCAGAAGAAAGCCGATCAGAATAATTGGATTTCGATTGACATCAATCTACATCCAGCTTAATGTTCAAATGGTGTTCCAACCTACCTCGGATTGCCTGCCTTAGCTCCGCCGACTTTGTCCTACCTACCTACGGTCGTTCGTGGATCTGGGTCGCAGGCCCAATCAAGGATCACTTCGATGTTGAATGTTTTCGGTTCTCGCGCGGGAAAGACTTGTGATGGCGCTTCGCGTCGCGACTTCCTCAAGGTCGGCGCTCTCGGCATGGGCGCGCTGTCACTGCCTGGTTTGCTGAAGGCTCGGTCCGAACAGGCCCTGAGCGGCAAGCCCACCAAAAATACTTCCGTCGTCTGGCTGTGGCTGGGTGGCGGGCCAACGCACGTTGAGACCTTCGATCCGAAGATGAGCGCTCCGGTTGAATTCCGCAGCACCACCGGCTCGGTCAAGACCAACGTCGCGGGCATCGAACTCGGCGGCACCTTCGAGCAGACGGCCAAGGTCGCTGACAAGATGGCCTTCGTCCGCTCCTTCGCACACACCAACTCGGGCCACGGCGGCGGCACCCACTACGTCATGACCGGTTACAACTTCGTCGCGGCCGACAACGGCGGCGGCCAGAGCAAGCCCGGCATGGGTTCGATCCTGGCTCGTCATCGTGGAGCCAACGCTCCCTCGGGCCTGCCGACCTACATCCGCATGGGCAACATCCTCGGCGACGGCCCGTCATGGCTCGGCTCGCCGTACGCTCCGTTCGACGTGGCCGGCCGCGCTCGCCAGAACATGAACCTCCAGGTCACCACCGATCGTCTCGGCGAACGCAAGGACCTGCTGAAGGGGATTGACAGCCTCAACCGCGACATCGACAAATCGGGCCTGATGAACGGTCTCGACAGCTTCGAAGGCCAGGCCTTCGACCTGATCATGAGCAACGCCAAGGACACCTTCGATATCTCGAAGGAAAACCCGAAGACGCTCGCGAAATACAAGTTCAATGGCGGTAGCGGCGACGGCGGCAAGGGTCGTGCCGGCAGTGGCGGCCTCGGCGAACAGATGCTGATGGCTCGCCGTTTGTGCGAAGCGGGCGTCGGTTTCGTCACCGTTCAATACGGCGGCTGGGACATGCACGGCCAGATTAACACAGGCATGAAGGGCCGTAGCCCGCAGCTTGATCACGCGATTGCCGCGTTCGTCTCCGATTGTGCCGAGCGTGGGATCGATAAGGACATCCTGCTTGTCGTCAGCGGTGAATTCGGCCGCACGCCGCGTATCAACCAGAACGCGGGTCGCGATCACTGGGCCCCGCTTTCGACGCTCGCACTGGCGGGTGGCGGCTTGAAGATGGGCCAGACCGTTGGCGAATCGACCGCCAAGGCCGAAGTTCCCAAGACCACGCCGATCGGGCCGCAAGATCTGATGGCAACGGTCTTCCATGTCCTGGGCATCCCGCAGGATGTTCAATTCAAGGACCCGTCGGGCCGTCCGTCGCCGATGATCACCGGCGGCAAGCCAATCGCCGAATTGGTGTGAGACTTCGAATTTTGAAGTAACCTGAAAAGGACGGCCCTTGGCCGTCCTTTTCGCGTTGATGGTTTGAAAAACGTTTGATCTCTGCGATTTTTCTCCATTCTATTTGCGAAACCCATGAATCAGGGAGTAGGATACACCGACTCCCCATCCGGTCGAATGTGTTGGTCGAGCAAGGGCTTCCTCTCATGCCCCGCTTGCGAACATTCCTGGAATGCGCCGTCCGTGCTATTTGCGAACAAGGCGTCCCGCGCCGCGATCATCTCGCACCCCAGCACGGCTATTTCAAAATGCTGCGCTCTTTTGAAAACCAGATCAACAAACAACTACCTTCCGAGGATGTGCGGGCAGCGTTGCGCGAAGCGATTTCCGCGCCAGAGGAAACGGTCGAACTGCTTCTGCGTGATGCCATTTCGGAAGTAGCTCACGATCGACCATATTTCGAACGTTCCGCTCTGACCATGTTCCTCGAATTGCTTCCTCCCACCTTCAAGCAAGCCCTGCGCCGCCCAGGTGATCCCTCGGGCACTTCTGTTCCGGAACAGCTTGCGTTTCGCAAAGCGGTGGATTGGTTGATCTTCTTTCCGGATCGACTGACTCGATTCCGCCCCGGCGACGTTCTCACGGCATTTGATGGTTGGCAAGTGGAAGAATTTCGTGGTGGCGGACCGTACAGCGAAACCTGGCAAGGTCTGGCCGAGGAACCGGGTGAAGTGGCCGCCTCACTCAAATTCATCACCCATCCCTGGGCGATCGAGAACTTTAATCGCCATGCCGACCATTTTCGGCGCATTCTCGATCTTGAACCAATCAACGGTCTGGTCCGTTTGCAATCGGTCTACCTGCGCGGTGATCCGCCCTGCCTGGAATCGACCTACATCACCGGCTACGACGCAACCGGCCTGATGCACGATTGGAGCTGGCGCGGGCAACCGGCGAAACCGGATCAGACTTCGTTGATCATCAAGCGGGCGGCCCGAATTGTTGGCGAATTGCATCAGTTGGACCCGCCAATCGTGCACCGCGGGCTTAAACCATCGAACATCCTGCTCCATCCAACCGCCGAGGGGAAGGTCACCGTCTGGGTTTCCGATTTGGGTTGGGGGGAGATTTCTTCCGCTATTGCGCTGGAGCATCCAGAGCCGGAACAAGAGGCCAGGCAAGTGCGCCGCGGCGCACTCGCAAGTATCTATGCGTCATCCGGCCAGCGGAACAGTTTGCCGCCCGATCCGCGCGACGATATCTATGCCCTGGGGGTAATCTGGTATCAATTGTTGAAGCGTGATCCAACCGCTCGAATTCCCGAGGGGAACGACTGGGCACCGGAACTACGCAAGCTCGGCCTCTCGGAAGGCCATGCACGCTTGCTCATCTCGTGCGTTGATGAAGACCCTGATTACCGCCCCGCGAATGGTCATGTTCTCAGCTCGCAGATCGATGCCCATTTCACCAAACCGCCAGAAAGCGGCTCGAAGAATTTTCATTTGAAGGGGAGTTCGGCGACGATCCACTTGCCGCCGGAGTTGCCGGTCCCGCCCAAGACGGCGCTTGCCGACAAATACCTCGAATTGCCTAAGACGCTCGAAAATTCGGTAGGCATGCGGTTTCAGTTGATCGAGCCGGGAACCTTCCTGATGGGCTCCCCGCCCGAGGAACGTGGCCGGCACGATACCGAAGGGCCCGTCCATGCCGTGACGATTTCACGCCCATTCTACCTCGGCATCCACCTGGTAACGCAGGCACAGTTCCAGCGTGTGATGGGGCGAAATCCATCCCATTTCAAGCCCGCGTTGGGCGGCAGCCCGGAACATCCGGTCGAACAGGTTTCATGGGATGACGCACTTGCTTTCTGCGAAAAATTGATGGCGATCCCGGAGGAAAATGCCCTGTGCCGCATCTATCGGCTACCCACCGAGGCGGAATGGGAATTTGCCTGCCGGGCCGGGACCACGACTCCTTATGCTTTCGGGGAGACGGTGACCCTGCGGGAAGTTCACTATTTCGGGTTAAGTGCCGCCACCTGGGCAAAAGTCGCCAACACCTCCGGGAAAACCGTCAAGGTAGATTGCCACGCCCCAAACGCCTGGGGTTTGCACGACATGCATGGCAACGTCATGGAGTGGTGCCACGACTTTTGGAGTGAGATCTATTACGCCGAGAGTCCCG
>JAIOQJ010000473.1 GCA_021413475.1 Planctomycetota bacterium
GACCCAATCAATCATCCTCAAGAATTCATCCGTTTCCTCGGCACGACTTCGGCTCCTGGCTCTCTGGATCGCCGTGCTCACGCGCGCGATTGGCGGCAGTGCCGTGCTCACGTACGCCTTACTGAAAGCGAGCAACGGCTCGCGCGAGCACACGCTCGGCTTCCTCTTCACCTGGCTGGGTCTTGCGGCCGTCCCCGCCTTCGCCCTGGCCCCCTTGATCGGGGCGCTCGCATGTTGCCGGGGCCGTTGGATGGTCATGGTACTCGCCACCCTCGCGGGGCTCGGCGTGATCGCCTGGTCGAGCTTCGAGGAGTACCGTTATGGCGAGACCTTCTGGCCGAGTTGCATCGCCGTCATCGCTTTCGAGTCGGCGTTCTTTGCCGGATGTCGTTATTCGATCCTCCCCGAGGCCGCCCGAACCGCGCGGTTCTCGCTCAATCAACTCTTCAGCCTTTTTACACTGGCACTCACGACCGGGATGCTCGTCGGCCTCTGGATCGGTACGGAGAAATTTCAGGACGGCAAACCGGGCTTGCCCGTGCCGCTGCAATTCGGCCACGTTGGTTACGGCTTGGCATTGATCGCCATTTTGCTCGCCCGCTTCCCGGTCGAGAAACCGACGCGCTTTAATGATGGCCTGATGATGCCGTTCCTGAAGACCGCGTCGACAATCTTTCGTTCGCGCAATGCGCGCAATTCGATGCTCACCCTTTGGGGCCTGTTCGCGATCTCCTTGGCGATGCAGCAATGGATGATCCCGCGCGATGCTCAATATGGCTTTTTCCTCGCTCTCACCTTCGGCCTGGTCGTCGGCGGGTTGCAGAGCCATGTTTATCGGTGCGCGGCGGTCGTTCCCTATGCCTCGATCGGCCTGGCGATCTGCACCATCGCCGCCGTCGTTTCCGGCGACTGGCCGCGCTGGTCGATCCCCAGCGCTTGCCTGATCGGCCTGATGGTTCCTTCCTTGCTGACTTGGTTCATGATCAATCAACCGGACGGCACTCGCGGCCACGGTGGCGCTCTGCTTCAGGCCGGATGTTCAATGGTCGCGGCTGGGTTTCTATTCTTCCTGATGACGTGGATGAGCGATCCCCCGAAATCGCGACCGGTCGTCGGCAACCTGATTCTGGCCCTCTCGCTGGTAGGTATGATTGGTGCCTGGATCGCGTTTTTTAGACCAGTGATCGAATGGACGATGGAAGTGATTCTCTGCCCTCTATATCGCATCAAGGCGACCGGACCGGGCGTGCCCCTCATGCCTTGGAAGGGGCCTGTCTTGGTCATCGGCAATCATTCCGCTTGGTTCGACCCGCTCTGGGTTGCCAAGATTTTGCCATTTCCGATCGTCCCCATGATGACGAGCAGGTTCTACGACAAGCCTGTCATCTCCTGGTTTATGCGCCGCGTCATTGGCACCGTCCGCGTGCCGGACGTCGCCATGCGCAAGGAAGCCCCCGAACTCAAGGACGCCGTTCAAAAGCTCGATGAAGGCGTCGGCCTGATCCTCTTCCCCGAAGGCTGGCTGCGCCGCAAGGAGGCCCAGGAACTCCGCCGCTTCGGCCGCGGTATCTGGCATATTCTGAAAGCCCGGCCGCAAACGCCGATCATCGCATGCTGGATCGAAGGCGGCTGGGGGAGCAAGACGTCGTACTTCAACGGCCCGCCCATGGCCAATAAGAAATGGGACTTCTGGCGGACGATCCGTATCGGCGTCCTCGAACCGTTCACCGTTGACCCTGCCGTACTCAAGAGCCATCTCGAAACCCGAACCGCCATGATGAAGAAAGTCCTTGAAGCCCGGATTCCGCTCGGTTTGCCTATGATCGACCCGTTCAAAATTCAGCACTCTGAAGACGAGGGCGAGGGCGAGGAAAAATCATGATCCGCGTCTCGATTGCCAGCCCGCAGGAAAAAATCGAACTGCCGTTCGCGAAATTACGGCAGGCGGCCACGGCCGTACTCGAAGGTGAAGGCGTCCGCGAGGCCAAGATCAGCCTGGCCTTCGTCGATAACCCGACCATCCACGACATCAACAAGCGGTTTCTGAAACACGACGAGCCAACCGACGTGATCACGTTCCCGCTCAGCGGCGCGGGGGCGAAGAAGCTCGAAGGCGAGATCGTCATCAGCGTCGAGATCGCCGTCGAACAGGCCGCCGAACGCGGCCACACCGTCGAGGCGGAACTTTGCCTTTATGTCATCCACGGCTGCCTGCACCTCTGCGACTACGACGACCTCACCGACAAAGACGCGGCCGAGATGCGCGTGAAGGAACGGCAATATCTGAAGTCGCTGGAGTTGCCGGATATTGCGTGAAGGTCTGAAAACGGGGTCGAGAGTCATTTCAGAAATGACTTCTGACCCCGATTTTGAGTAAAACCTCCAGGCGCTGACGCGACCTGGCTCGCCAAAACCCATTCAACAACTCCCGATGCAACTCCGCGACGGAATGATAAAATAGCAAATGATCGCTCGCCCCTCGCCCTTGTTGTGATCGAGGCAGGAAGCATCATGCTGTTGATGAGTTGCACGGGCCTTTCGCGGGCGTTCGATCGGGGAGCGTTGTTCGACAATCTCGGCTTCGAACTGTTCCATGGCGAACGCGTCGGTCTGGTGGGGCCCAACGGGGCTGGCAAAACGACCTTGATGAATATCCTCGCCGGGAAGGACACGCCTGACGCCGGCGATGTCCGCCTGCATGCTGGGGCGCGGGCCATGCTGCTCGAACAGCATGCCGAGTATCCTGCCGGCCGCACGCTGTTCGCTGAAGCCAAATCCGCGTTCGGGGAGCTTCTGAAAGCTCAGGATGAATTGATTCACGTCGCCGAGGAAATGGCCAAGGCGACCGACGCGGCCGAGCACAACGCCCTGGCCGCTCGCTACGATCGGCTGCACGAACTCCTCCGGCATAATGACGCCTATGCCGTCGATCACAAGGTCGAACAGGTACTCGGCGGGCTCGGTTTCGTCGCGGAAGATTACGAGCGCGACCTCAACACCTTCTCCGGCGGCCAGCAACGCCGTGTGCTTTTGGCCAAACTTCTCCTTGCTAGCCCGGACGTGATGCTGCTCGACGAACCGAGCAACCATCTCGATATCGAAGCCACCCGCTGGCTCGAAAATTACCTGGCCCAGCAACCGCAGGCGATGCTCATCGTCAGCCACGACCGCTATTTTCTCAATCGCGTCGTCACCAAGATCTTTGAGTTGCATCAGAATCGCGTGACGTCTTATCCTGGCAACTTCCAGCAGTACGTTCGCCTGCGTGCGGAACGCCACGAGCATCAGCTTCGCGAGTACGAGGCCCAGAAGGAATACATCGAGAAGGAAGAAGAGATCATTCGCCGCACCCACTACGGCCAGATGGCCAAGATGGCGCAGTCGCGGGCGAAGAAGCTCGAAAAGGTCGAACGGCTCGACATGCCGACCATGATCGAATCGCCGCGAATGCACTTCGGCCAGGTGGTCCGCTCGGGCGATGTCGTCGTTTCCGCGGAGAATCTCGGCAAATCGTTCGGCACTAACACGCTCTTCAGCGGTTTGAGCTTTGAGCTTCAGCGCGGCAAGCGGCTCGGCATCATGGGGGCCAACGGCAGCGGCAAGACGACGCTCCTCAAGATGATCCTGGGCGAAGAGAAAGCCACCGAGGGCGAACTCAAACGCGGGGCGCTCGTCGATTTCGGCTATCTCGATCAGCACTTGAAACTGCTGCCGGACGAGAAGCCGGTGATTCAAGCGATCTGGCCGAACCCCGACCCCGATCTGACGATCCAGAAGATGCGCGACCTGCTTGGCCGCTTCGGCCTGTCGGGACCGATCGTCGATCAACCGGTGAAGGAACTCAGCGGCGGCGAGCGCAGCCGGGCGGCGCTGGCGCGGCTGGTCGTCGAAGGGGCAAACGTTCTGGTTCTCGACGAGCCGACCAATCATCTCGATATTTGGGCCTGCGACGCCCTTGAAGAAGCGGTTCGCGAATTCGATGGCACGGTGATCGTGGTCAGCCACGATCGTTACTTCCTGAATCGCGTCGTCGATTTGCTAATCGTGCTCGAACCGGGTCGCTGCGAAGTGGTCTACGGCAACTACGACATGTACGAGGCCCTCCGCGCCAACCGCGAGAAGGCGGCCAAAACAGAGGCCAAGCGCAAGCCGGAGCCGGAGAAGCCAGCAGCGGTCGCGGCCCCGGCATCACCCGGAAGCAAGCCACCCAAGCGGAAACGCAAGTTCCCCTATCGCAAACTCGAAGACCTGGAGAAAGACGTCGCCCAGCGCGAAGCGACTATCGCGACGCTGGAAGCGTCGCTCGCGTCGGCCGAGACGTATCGCGACGCCAACAAGTTCCAGGAGACGTTGAAAAGGTTTGAGGACGAAAAAGCGAAACTCGCGAAACTCTACGAACACTGGGAAGAAGCGGTGGAGTTAAATTGACGTTCGGGCGAGCCTGGTTGCGTAAGCACCTGGAGAAGTTCGCATTTCTCCAGGTGCTTACGCAACCCGGCTCGCCTGGCACTTCACTTCGCTCTTTCGTCTAACACCTGAATTTGTTTCGGGTCGAACACTTTGATGAAGAGGGCTCCGCTGCGATAGGCCCGGCCGTTATCGCCATTCTTTACGATGCGGCCGATCACGCGAATTCGCTTGTTCAACCAATTCTGTTCGAGTTTTTCGGGAACCTTGGAATCGAACAAGCCGCTTTCAATCGCCGCCGGATCGATCAGGACGAAAAACCCCTTCGATTCTCGCGTGGACGACGCATAGAGATACACGCCTCGATCGCTGTCCACGGCACG
>JAIOQJ010000474.1 GCA_021413475.1 Planctomycetota bacterium
GAATACCATTTGATGCGAAGATCACGCCACCATTCGTACCACATCCGGGACGTGGAGGGATGACAGAAGAACTCGATCTCCATCTGTTCGAACTCTCGACTCCGAAAAATGAAGTTTCGCGGTGTGATCTCGTTTCGAAACGACTTCCCGACTTGTGCTATTCCAAATGGGATTTTCACACGGCTGCTATCCAGCACGTTGCGAAAATTGACGAAGATGCCTTGTGCTGTCTCCGGCCGCAGGTACGTCTTGTTTGCTTCGTCCCGAATCGCTCCGGTAATCGTCTCGAACATCAAGTTGAATGGGCGGGGTTCGGTCAGATCGCCACCGCAAGAGGGACACGGTGTAACATCGCCAGTGGCGGCGCGTTGCTCTGTCGCGACCCGATGAAGGAGAGAAATGGCGTCCTTGAAGGCATAACGATCACCGCCAGTCGCCTTGATTTCGTCCAGCATCCAGCTAATCGTAACTTCAAAATTTCGCACCAGGGCGAGATTTGGGGCGAGCTTTTTGCCCTTGGTGTCTCGCCAGTATTGCAGGTCGCTGATCGTCGGCGCATTCGCCTTCTTTCCAATATACTCGACGAGGTTCTTCACCCAGTCCGACTCAATAAGAACTGGCCAGATTTGGTCGGAACGAAAAAGTTTCTTGCAGAATTTGCACCCTGCCATCGGATCGCTGAACCCCCCCACATGCCCGCTCGCCTCCCACACTTTCGGGTTCATGATGATCGAGCAATCGACGCCGACCATCTGCACCTCTTGGCCGTCGGGGCCGAGGGGTGGGTTGCGGACCATGTCCTGCCACCAGGCTTCCTTGATGTTTTTCTTGAGCTCGACGCCGAGGGGGCCGTAATCCCAGAAGCCGTTGATGCCACCGTAGATTTCGCTCGATTGAAAGATGAATCCCCGCCGACGGCACAGCGACACCAATTCGTCCATGTTCATGACCGCGACCCTATTCGTGGAAGAGGAAACCAAGGGACATCATACGGGACCGCTTAGCGAGGAACACTCCTGACAAACGCGATCACCAGCGAAAGAACGCCAAGAGCCAGAAACGCCCACTCCGGTTGCCGGCTCACGCGGCGGACCAGCGGATACCAGTAGAGCCGGGCGAAATTCTTCTCGGACGTGTTGCGGAGATAGCGCCGGCGATTCTGGTAATGCTCCGTCATCACGTAGTGCGCCTGCCGGCAATCGCGGGCCAGGGCGTCGCACTGGCTGGGCAGAAGCGAGCGAAACATCTCGACAATCAACTGCTGACGTGCCAGGGCGGCGACGATATTTCCCGGCTGATTCGTTCCACCGATCAGATCCGACACCAGCGGCAGCAACGGCCGCAGTTCCGTCAGCAACCCCATGAACGCGACGGTCTCGGTGCGGCGTGTGAATGTCTTCAAGGGGTCTTCGAGATAGACACGCAGGCGGTCCCAGACGCGAAGTACCTTGCGAATACGTGCCAGTTCTTTGTAAATTTCCCGACGCGACCGAGGCGGGCGATTGTTTTTCGGTACGCTCGTCGAAATCTGATCCAGCAACGGAGGAAGCGACAACTTTGGTATCGGCTTTTCCTCGGGTTCGTCGTCATCGAGTACATCAAACTCGTCATCCTCTTCTAGATCTTCCTCGGGGAGCGTGAGCGGTTGCTCCTCCGCCAATTCCGGGATGATGAAATCCGGAATTGGTTCGCTGGGTAGGCGTGGCAATTCCTCCACGACACGCGGCGCTGGCTTCCAGGTTCGGGCCGGTGGGATTTCGATGATCGGCGAGATGGGGATCGCGTCGTCAGCATCACGCCGGTTCGAAGAATCGGCCAGCGCGATCATCGCCTGGGCGAGCAGGTTCATTCCTTCCGTTACCAGCTCTGGATGCAACAACTGGTGCTGCCGCAACTTTTCCATCCGTTCCAGAACACGGAGCTCGATCTCCTCGGAGGTGCCCTGCCCTGCCGACAATCCCAGCAAAGCGTGATGCTCCGGAGGCCAAGGGTTGCTCGGCACTTCCAGCCACGTTGAGAGCAAATCACGGCTCATGGAGTCTTCGTAGGACATCGTTCTGAAGATGGCCAAAAGTAGTCCGGTTGCTCCGCTACCGGTCACCCGGTTGCGCAGCAACCGGACTACTTGAAGAGAAACCAAAGAGGTTTCTTCGCAAACGAAGTACTTAACCTGTCTTGCTCCGTTTTCCGGGATCGGTTATAACGCCCCGACGCAAGGATGCGCATCGAATTGGCCGCACACGGAGGTCGAGCGGCGATGAAGAATTTTCTCCGCGCTCTCAAGTATTCATTGGCTTATCGCCGGCGTCTGATCGCCTCGCTTATCTGCGCCATGATGGCGGCCGCATTCTGGGGACTCAATTTCACGGCCGTCTATCCCGTACTCAAAATCCTCGGCAACAATCTCACCTTGCAGGAATGGGTTGATCAAAAGATCGATGCTACCCAAAAGGAGCTTGCCGGCCACTCCGACGACCTCGCGACCAAAAAAGAGAGATTGAAAGTAGTTGAAGGGTGGGGAGACGGGCGGCCTCGCGAGCGCGAAGAGCATAAGGTCAGCGGCGAAATCGCCCGCGTTGAGAGCAAACTCGACAGTTCAGCGACCCGCCTCTGGCGGTATCAGCAAGCCAAGAATTATGTTATCCGGCACCTGCCGCAGGATCGTTTCGAGACGTTCGCTTTTTTGATGATGCTTGTCGTGGTCGGCGTCGCCTTCAAGGGCATTTTCGAATTCTTCCAGGAGTATCTCGTCGGCAGCGTGATGTGCAACACGCTCTACGACATCCGTAATCGCTTTTTCCGCAACGCGATCCACCAGGATATGCGGCAGTTTCAGGAGAACGGCTCGGCCGAGATGATGGCTCGTTTCACCAATGACATGGAAGTCATGGGCAACGGCATGAAAATTCTGTACGGTCGGGTGATTGCCGAGCCACTGCGGGCATTCGCGTGCGTCGCAATCGCCTGCTGGATCAGCTGGCAGCTCACCTTGATGTTCCTCATTCTCGTTCCGGCCGCTCTCTACATCATGACAAAAGCCAGCCGAATGATGAAGCGGGCGACACGTCGGGTCCTCGAGCGAATGTCGAGTATCTACAAAATTTTGCAAGAGACTTTCCGTGGCCTGCGCGTGGTCAAAGCGTTCACCATGGAACCATACGAACGCCGACGCTTCAACCGCGCGACGAAGGATTATCGCGATCGGTCGATGCGCATGGTAACGATCGATGCATTCGCTGGCCCGGTGGTCGAGTTATTCGGGGTGGTTGCCGTCTCCTTGGCGATCTTGGCCGGAGCGTACTTGGTCCTAAACCAACAGACGCATCTATTCGGCTTACAAATGTGTTCCACACCGATCGAGCCAGAAACCTTGATTCAGCTCTACGCCCTGCTGGGTGGGATGGCGGATCCCGTCCGAAAACTTTCAAGCGTGTACACCAAGCTCCAATCGTCTGCCGCCGCGGCAGATCGCATTTTCGCATACATGGACAAAACACCTCAAGTGCAGGCCAACAGCGATGGTCCGCGTATCCAGCGGCACTGCGAATCAATCGAGTTTCGGAACATTTGCTTTTCGTATCAGAAAGGCTCAACGATCCTCGAAAATATCTCGCTCAAGGTTCGTGCACGCGAGACAATCGCGATCATTGGTCCCAACGGGTGCGGCAAGACGACACTCTTGAACCTATTGCCTCGCTTTTTTGATCCCGATCACGGTTCGATCGTCATTGACGGTGTCGACATTCGCATCGCTCACTTGCGAAGTCTCCGAAAGCAGATCGGCATCGTCACGCAGGACGCGGTCATTTTTGAGGACACGATCCGGCAGAACATCGCTTATGGCCACCACGGTGCTTCGAATGAAATGATCGAGGCCGCCGCTCGAAAGGCATTCGCCCACGAATTCATCGTAACTTTCCCGAATGGCTACGACACGATGCTCGGCGAAATCGGTCGCGAACTTTCCGGCGGAGAGAAGCAGCGGATCGCCCTGGCCCGCGCCATCCTCCGCGATCCGACAATTTTGATCCTCGACGAATTCACCAGTCAGATCGATCCGCTTTCGGAGTCGTTGATCAACGAGGCGATGAAGGAATTCAAGCAAGGCCGCACTACGTTCATGATTACCCACAAAATGCACACACTTGCTTTGGCCGACCGGATCGTCGTGCTCAACGCCGGCCACATTGAAGCGATCGGGACCCATACCGAATTGCTCGGTTCCTCGGCACTTTATCGTGAATTACAGGAAGCCTTGTTGCAACGCCGAGCTGCGTGATGACTGCAATCCGTGGACTTACTTTCCTGCTCCCGGTCTGTCTGACGTTGTTTTTCGTCGACCTCAATGGGCTCGACCTCTGGAGCAGCCACGAGGCTCGGGCGGCTCAAAATGCCCAGCGAATGCTCGACGACCGCGACTGGCTGTTACCACGTCTTTACGACGGCCAACCCGATTTCCAAAAGCCCCCCGCTTTCTACTGGCTTGTTGCCGGCATCGGCAGTTGCCGAAACGACACCGTCGATCGCTGGGCTGTTCGCTTGCCGAGCGCAATCGCCGCGCTCGCGACCGTTTTGATGGTCTGGCTGCGGCTCGTTCGCCACGGTCGACCACTCGCTGGGCTTATTGCTGGGCTGATCCTCGCCACTTCCGTTCATTTCACGGCCCTGGCGCGCACCGGCCGCATCGACATGCCGCTCACCGCGACCGTTACGGCCGCGATCTTAATGCTGTCCACAACCGGGCCACGCTTCATTGCTACCCTCGGGGCCGGCTTCGCATTGGCTGGAGCGATTCTCTTGAAGGGGCCGATCGGCGTCGTGCTGGCACTCGGCGTCGTTAGCCTCACTCTGATCGCCCGACGCATTCGTGGAGAACGACTTGAAATCAGGATGATTCTTCCACCGCTGGGGGCCATGCTTCTTGGTTCTCTGATCGCCCTGCCCTGGTTCCACGAAGTGAATGAACGAACGTCAGGCGAATTCATGCGGATTTTTTTCTGGCATCACAATGTCGAACGTGCGCTGGGAAACGCACCGTCACTGGCGACACATCCTTGGTGGTACTATTTGCCGCGTTTTGGCGTCGATTTTCTCCCCTGGACGCCGATGCTTCTCGCCGCGATGTACCTGACGGTTCGCGGCA